>DASYFZ010000701.1:0-2043 GCA_036000295.1 Solirubrobacteraceae bacterium | reverse complement strand
CGCGGCTGGTCCAGAGATATTGAGCTGCCCGAGCCGGCGGACGTGCTCGTGGCGGAGGTGATCGGCAACGAACCGTTCGAGGAGGAGATCCTCGAGACGACGCTCGACGCCCGGCGCCGGCTGCTGAAACCCGGCGCGCGGCTCATTCCGCACACGCTCGAGCTGATGGCCCGTCCGCTGCTGATCCCGGATGCGGAGGCCAGGCAGCGCGCGATCGGCGCGCAGGCCATCCAACGCTGGCGACGGCTCTACGGGATCGCGTTTGAGCCGCTGCTCGACGCAGCCTTCCCCGGTCCGGTGAACAACCCGACCGAAGCCGATGTCCTCGCCCGGTGGCCACCGTCGGGTCCGCCCGTCACACTCGCCACCGTCGAGCTCGGGTGCTACGAGCGCCCCACCGTCAACGCGTGCGCCGAGCTCGTCGTCGCGGACACCGCTTGGGTCAATGCAATCGCCATAACGTTCCGCGCACACCTACACGGAAGCCTCGTTCACACTCTTGATCCATGGAGGTGGCCGTCTTCGAGCTGGGCGACGTCGGTGTGGGTGCTTCCTGACCCCGTGCGGGTCGGGTCGGGCGACATCTTGCGAGTGCGCTACTGCCGCCGGGTACGGGGCCGGGCCGACGGATTGACCTGCGAGGTCTCGCCCGTTTTGGGTGATGCCGCAGCAGCCCCAACCGGCATGATGGAGGTGGCCCGGTTCCCGTGAAGTCACTGGAACCCCGATGTCAACGCCGTTCACGATCAGGAGGAAGCGATGGGATTTGTACGTCGACGCGCTCGCCGCCGGACAGCGCTGGTGGTCGGAGGAGCGGCCTACGCAGCGGGCAGGCACGGAGGTCGTAGACGGGGTTACGACGAGGGTTACGACGACGCCGGGCAGGACGACCAGCAGATGGCACCACCGCCGGAGGCAGCGCCTGCGCCCGCCCCGGCGAGCCCGAGCATCGACTACGGCGAGCTCGAGCAGCTCGGCAAGCTGCACGCCGACGGCACACTGACCGACGAGGAGTTCGCAGCCGCCAAGGCCAAGATCCTCGGAAGCTGACGCACGCGATCGCCGCAATGCGATCGCGTGTGCCCGAGCCGAGGGCCCGACTGCCCGAACTCGTCGTCGAGGACACGCCCGACGCGGCCGACCTGGCGCTGCTCGAGGAGCAGGTGGCGGCGGCCGCGACCGCCGCCGGCGGACTTGACGACGAACGGGAGTTCGGGATCTTCGGTCGGGACAACGACGGTCGCGTCGTGGCGGGCATCTCCGCCATCGTCTGGGGCGGGTATTGCGAGCTGCAGGCGATGTGGGTCGAGGAATCGCTGCGCAACCGCGGGCTGGCGCGCGCACTCTTCGCGGGTGCGGAGGCCGAGGCCCGCCGCAGAGGCTGTGGGCTCGTCGTGTTTCACGCCTACGACCTGCTCGCTCGCGGTCTCTACGAGCGGCTCGGATACGAGACGGTCGGTGTCATCGAGAACTGCCCGGTGGGAAGCGCTGCTCGCTGGTACCGCAAGGTCCTGTAAGCGCGCCCGTCAGGGGATGAGGACGATCTTCCCAGCGATGTGACCGGCTTCGAGCTCGGTGAACGCCGCTCGAACGTCATCGAGCGGGTAGGTGCGCTGGATCGGGACGACGAGGTCGCCCGCCGCGATCGCCTCGGCCAGTTGGGCCAGGGTCGCCGCGCTCGCCGCGGCTGCGCCGCCGTCGCCCTTGACGTCGGCGTGGCTTGCCGGTTGTCGGTGTAGCCGATCACCTCGTCGCCAACCGCTGCGCCCCTGACGGCCGCGCCGACCTCCTCGACCACGCCGGCGAGGTCCGAGCCCTCGCCGCTGGGAAAGGTCGCGGGGAAGATCTCGCGGACCGGGGCGGCGCCACCCCATCGCCACCGACCGCATCGACACGGTCGTTGACTTCCCCTCGATCGAGAAGTACGGCGTCAAGGGCGAAGGCGGCGCAGCCGCGGCGAGCGCGGCGACCCTGGCCCAACTGGCCGAGGCGATCGCGGCGGGCGACCTCGTCGTCCCGATCCAGCGCACCTACCCGCTCGAT
>DASYFZ010000577.1:0-7934 GCA_036000295.1 Solirubrobacteraceae bacterium | reverse complement strand
CATCGCGTCGCGCATCGCCGCCAGGTCGACGACGGCGGGCACGCCGGTGAAGTCCTGCATGAGCACGCGTGCCGGGGTGAACGCGATCTCGTCGCTGGGCTGCGCGCTTGCGTTCCATTTGGCGAGCGCCTCGATGTCCTGCGCGCGGATGGACTCGCCGTCCTCGTTTCGCAGCAGGTTTTCGAGCAGGATCTTCAGCGAGAACGGCAGTCGCGCGACGTCGTATTTGGCCTGCAGTGCGTCGAGCCGGAATATCTCGTATGAGCGGTCCCCGACGCTGAGCGTGGCCTTTGCATCAAAGCTGTTGGATGACAACTCTCAGTCTCCTAGTCAGGTGGTCACACCTACTCTAGAGATGGACGTCGGATCGGCCTCACCACCCTTCCTACATCTGTCTTACCCAGGTCTTCGCGGGGGCTTCGCTCGCTCGCCGATGGTGAGTGCGCAACCAACCTCGCCCTGCTCTAGGAGACCTTCGATGACCGTCATCCCCCGCATGCTCACCGCGCTGGCAATCGGCGCCGTCGGCGCGCTCACGCTCTTCGGCGTCTACGCCGAGGCCCACCGCGCCCCGGACCAGTCCTAGCGCGATGACCTCAGGCACGATCTCCTACCCGGCGCGTCAGCGGTCGCTCTCGCGGCCGCGGTTCGGCGCGCTGCTGCGCCAGCGGCCCGAGCTCCTCGGTCTCCTCGGTGTGGCGGCCGCGCTCAACCTCTGGGGGCTGAGCATCAACGGCTGGGCCAACACGTACTACAGCGCCGCGGTGCGCTCGATGAGCACGAGCTGGCACGACTTTCTGTTCGCGTCGCTGGACAAGTCCGGCCTGATGACGGTCGACAAGCCGCCGCTGGCGCTCTGGGTTCAGGCCCTTTCGGCGCGCATCTTCGGCTTTCACCCGCTCAGCATCCTGGTGCCCCAGGCGCTGATGGGGGTCGTTGCGGTCGGCCTGATGTACGACTTGACGCGCCGGCGGTTCGGCCGTCCGGCCGGGTTCGCCGCCGGCCTGGCACTCGCGACGACGCCCGTGATCGTGGCGGTGTCCAGGCACAACAACCCGGACGAGCTGCTCGTCCTCTGCTCCGTCGCCGCGGTCTGGTTCGCGCTGCGCGCTTTGGAGACCGGGCGGACCAAGTGGCTGGTGCTGAGCGGCGTCGCGGTGGGACTCGGGTTTGAGACGAAGATGGGCGTGGCGCTGATGGTGGTCCCGGGGATCGCCGCGGCGTGGCTGTGGATCGCCCCCGCTGCGCGGGGCCGGCTTCACGCGCTGCGCCAGCTGCTCGCCGGCGGTGGCGCGATGGTCGCGGTCGGACTCGCCTGGCCGGTGCTCGTGTGGCTCACGCCTGCCGCCGACCGTCCGTGGGTCTCCGGCACCTCCGACAACAGCATCTGGTCGCTGATCCTGGGGTACAACGGCTTCGGCCGCCTTGACGGCCAGACCGGTGGCCCGGGTGGCGGCGGTGGCGGCGCGATGTTCGGGGGCGCCACGGGGCCGTTTCGCCTGCTGCAGTCCAGCCTCGGCGACCAGGCGGGCTGGTTGCTCGGGTTTGCGGTCGTGGCGGCCCTCGTGCTGCTCGTCGTGACACGACTGCGCCGCGACGACGCGCGCAGCGGCTGGCTGCTGGTGATCGGCGGCGCGTTTGCGACGACCGCGGTCGCGTTCAGCTACGCGAGCGGGATCTTCCACCCTTACTACGTGTCGATGCTGGCGCCGTTCGCGGCGGCGCTGATCGGCGCGGGCGTCGGAATGATGCTCGACGGTCCGTCGGCGCGCGTGATCGCGCCGCTGGCGATCGTCGCCGGAGCGATCACCGAATGGGTCGTCCTCGACGAGCTCGGCGGACAGCTGTCCTGGGCCAAGCCCGTCGTGATCGTCCTGGGCGTCGGCGCAGCGATCGCGCTGGCGCTTCGGCTCTCGCCCCGGACGAGGATGGTCCTCGTCGCCGTCGCGGTGGCCGCGCTGTTTGCGGCGCCTGCCACCTGGGCGGCGCAGACGCTTGGCCACGCGACCAGCTCGACATTCCCGACGGGGGGTCCCGCAAATGCGGTATCGCTGGGCTCCGGCGGCCCGGGCGGCCGCGGCGGACCCGGCGGGCGCTTCGGTGCGCCGCCCGGGATGCGGGGAGGCGGCGGCTTCGCACCTGCCTCGGGCGGCGCCGGCGGCGGCACCAGCTTCGCGCCTCCGTCGAGCGGCGGCGCGCCCGGGGCTTCCGCGGGCCAGGCCAGTGCTGGAGGCTTCGGCGCTGGAGGCGGCTTCGGCGGCGACAACGCAACGCTCACGGCGGCGATCGACTACGCCAAGGCCCACGGTGGAGGGACGATCGGCGTCTCGAGCCAGAGCAGCGCCTCGGCCGCGATCCTGTCGAGCGACGGCGACGTCGCCGGCCTCGGTGGGTTCTCCGGGCGCGAGAGCTCGGTGAGCGTCAAGTGGCTGGCGTCCGAGGTCGCGGCGGGCCGCCTGCGCTGGGTGATCGTCGACTCGACCCAGGCTGGCGGCCAGGGCGGCAGCCTGCCGGGCGACGCCCGGACCGGCAGCCAGACGGCGATGGACGCCGTTGCCAAGAGTTGCAAGGCCGTCACCTTGAAGACAACCAACGGCACTGCCACCATGTATGACTGCTCCGGACGTGCGGCCGCGATCCTGGCCGCCGCAGGGAGCGGGGGAAACTAACGCCGGGGGTTCAAGTTTCCCGTCCACGCAACCGAAAACCAGGCTGATGCGTCCCTCGATCGTCATCGCGTTGATCGCCGCCATATGTGCGGTGACGGCTCCGGCCGCGCTCGCCGACAGCACCAACAGCTCCAACTGGGCCGGTTACGCGGTTCATAAGAGCGGCGTCTCCTTCCACACTGTGTCGGGGACCTGGCGGCAGCCAGACGCGAAGTGCACGCCGGGTGCACAGACCTACTCGGCTTTCTGGGTCGGCCTTGGCGGCTTCAGCCTCAACGCGCCCGCGCTCGAGCAGACCGGTACCGAGGTCGACTGCAGCATCGACGGCAAGGTCGTGTCGACCGCCTGGTACGAGCTCGTGCCGGCGGCTTCCACGCCGATCAAGCTGACCGTCAAGCCGGGCGATCTGATGCGGGCGAGGGTCAGCGTGACCGGCAGGCAGGTCGTCATCAGCCTGGACGACGTGACGCGTCACACCGGGTTCAAGAAGACCCTCAACGCGAACGTCATCGACGTCTCCTCCGCGGAGTGGATCGCCGAGGCGCCGTCGCAGTGCGTCAGCATCGACGCGTGCCAGACGCTGCCGCTCGCCGACTTTGCGCCGACGAAGTTCGACTCGGCGACGGTCAAGTCGAGCACGGGCCACGCGGGGTCCATCTCCGACCGCACATGGGGCTGGACGAAGATCAACCTGACGCCCGGTGGGCACCGGTTTGCCGCTTACAACGGCAGCGGCCCCGCGGCGGGCGCCGCCTCCGCCTCGTCGCTGGTCTCGGGTGGGCGCGCGTTCTCGGTGAGCTGGGCGCTCGCCTCGGCGCAGGGCAACCCGTTCAACCAGGATCGCCGCGCCGCGCTGCGCGCCGGCGGCGCTCTGTACCACTGAGAGCCGGTCGCTAGAGGCCGGCGGGGTGGCGGGCGACGAAGCCCGCGGTGCTGGCCATCGTCTGCGACCAGCGGGTTCCGCCCTCGGCCAGGGCGACCGTGTCAAAGCGCCATCCGGCGACGACCATGAACGCGTGCCCGGCGTTGGCGTAGACCGTTATCCACTTGCCCGGGCCCGGCGCACCCCAGCTTTCGAACCCGGTCGAGTCCAGCGGCGAGCTCAGCAGGCCGGCGGCGGCGAGCGCGTAGCTGACCGATCCCGAGCAGTCGTAGCCGCTGGCATGGAAGGAACCGTGACCGCCGCCCCACACGTACGGCAGCGTTGCGATCGCGTTGCCGGCCGCGATCACCTGCGCCACGGCCGCGGGCGCGCCGGGGGGCGGCTGAACCATGCCGCCGGTGTTGATCGCGAGCCCGCCGACGCGGGTGCTGCCGGTCGTGCCCGAGCTCTGGGTCGCTGCCGCGCGCGCGGCGGCGGCCGCCTCGGCAGCGAGCTTTGTCTCCAGCGCGTGCAGCCGGCCGTTGACGTCTGAAAGCTTCGATGACGCACGGGAGCGCGCGCCCAGGGCCGACAGCTGCTGGGTCTGCAGTGCCGCCTGCAGGGCGGCGACATGGTTGCGCTGGGCGAGGATCTGGCTGGTGAGGACGCGGTCGCGCTGCTCGAGCGTGACCAGACGGTTCGCCTCCCGCGAGACATCGGCACGCGCGGTGCGGGTGTCGGACACGATCTGGGCGTCCTGCCGGCCGACACGTTGCATGAAGCTGACCTGCTCGAGCAGATCCGAGAACCCGTGCGCGTCCAGGATCACGCTGACGATGTCCGGGCGCGAGCCCTCGTACTCCGCCACCAGGTTCGCGGACAGCGCCTGCGTCGCCTGGTGCATCCGGTTCTCGAGGTAGACGAGCCGGTCGCGCGCTGCTACCAGCGCCGTCTGGACAGATCGCAGCTGTTGTTCACGGGCATCGAGGTCGTGCTGGAGCCCGGCAAGCCGTGCGCGTGCCTCATTGAGGCCGCCGGTCGTCGTGCGGATACGAGCGCTGTCGCGGGCGATCTCGGACCTCAGCGCTGCGGCAGCGGACTTGTTGGCGTCGATCTGGCTGCTCAGGTCGCCCGAGCTGGTGCCGGTGCTCAGCGCGATCGCGGCGCCCACGGGCACGATCACGGCGAGGGCGCGTGTGAGCCGGGGGCGTCGGAGAACGGATGTCATGCGAGCAGACGGTTACAACTCGGGACGCAGACGGCCAGCGACGTGGACAAGCGCGGACGCCCTGCGTCGCCGGATTCGAATGGCCTCGAACGGGGGGCGGCGAGCACCCTAACATGACCCGTCGCGACCGTGGCCCGTCATCCTGTGCTTGCAATAGATCCTGCAAAACAGCCGTTTGCAGGATTTCGGACCTGACGGGGTCTCCCCGGGTCCGCGACGTTGCCGACGACCCGGGTGCAATACTCGCCGGGTGAGCCGACGCCGCCAAATCTTGGGCTTCATCTTGGCGATCGCGGCCCTCGCGCTGCTCGCGCCCACGGCGGCCCTGGCCGGCGGCGGCGGCTCGGCCGGCGACCAGCAGTACGTCGACCCGCTCGGAGGCTCGAGCTCCTCGAGCTCCGGCAGTCACCACTCGAGCACCACGAGCACGCAGCCGTCGGCGCCGACCTCGACGTCCTCGTCGAGCAGCTCCGGGACCGCGACTTCATCGTCGAGCACCTCCGCGAGCGCTGCCTCTTCCTCGAACACTGCGACGACCAGCGCGTCTTCGACCACGTCCGCGGACCCGTCGTCGTCCTCGACGCTTCCGCGCACCGGACTCGACATCGGCCTGGCCGTCGCGATCGCCGTCTGCCTGCTCGCTGCCGGGCTCGTGCTGCGGCGCACCGTGCGCCCGCAATAACAGTGTCCGACGCGGCTGTCGTCGCGATCAACGCACGCGCCGCCGTCCGCGCCGAGATCGGCGGGGTCGAGCGACTGGCGCGGGAGATGGCGCGCAGGCTGCCCGCCCTGCGTCCCGATCGCTACCGCGTGATCCGGCCGCCCTCGGGGCTCGCCCACCGCGCGGGGCACGCTTGGGAACAGGCCGTGCTCCCGGCTCTGGCCGCACGAGCCGCCGCCCTGTATTCCCCGGCCAACCTCGCTCCGGTGCGCTACCGGCGAAACGTCATCGTGATCCATGACGTGGCGGCGCTGAGGCACCCCGAGGCCTACTCGAGACCCTACGTCGAATACCAACGGCGCCTGCTGCCGCGCTTGGCGCGCGACGCGAGCGCGGTGATCACCGTCTCGGAGTTCTCGCGCGCCGAGGTGATCGAGGCTCTCGGCGCGGCGCCGGAGCGCGTGACGGTTGTGCCCGAGGGCGTCGATGAGCGCTTCTTCGCCGAACCCGACCCGCGGCCGGCGGCCGAGCGTCACGGCCTCACGGGTCCGTACGCCCTCGCGGTCGGAACGATGTCGGCCCGCAAGAACCTGCAGGCGCTCGATCAGGCTGCGCGGAGCCTGCGCGAGCGCGGCATCGAGTTGGTGCTCGCGGGCTCGGACCGCGGCTATCTGCGCGGGTCGCAAGCGGGACTGCGTCGACTGGGATACGTCGACGAGGACCACCTGCCCGGCCTCTACGCGGGGGCCGTGGCGCTCGCGATGCCATCGGGCTATGAGGGCTTCGGGCTGCCGTGCCTGGAGGCCATGGCCGCGGGGACGCCGGTGGTCGCCGCTCGCGCCGGAGCGCTGCCCGAGACCTGCGGCGATGCAGCCCTGCTGGTTGAGCCCAGCGACGCGCCCGGCTTCGCCGAGGCCCTGATCGTTGCGGCGTGCGACGAGCACGACCGCCTCCGGCTGATCGAGGCGGGCCGCCGGCGCGCCGCGGAGTTCACGTGGACACGGACCGCGAGGCTCACCGACGCGCTGATCGGCGAGGTCATCGGCCGGGGCTGAACCGGCCACCCTGGCTACACTCGCCCGGATGTCGCGCCGCAGTCGGTTCGCAGGGATGCTTGTGGTCGCGGTCGCCTGCGCGCTTGCCCTGGCGATTCCCACGTTCGCCCACCAGGCCCGCGCTCACCAGACCGGCGCTCACCAGACCGGCGCCCAGCAGTCTCGCAAGCCCGCGGCCGTGCCGCAGGGCTTCGTCGGCATGAACCTCTCAGACCCGTTTTTCGACCCGAGCGTCGATCAGACGGCTCAGTTCCAGACGCTCGTCTCGGCCGGCGTGCAGACTGTTCGCGTCGTGTTCAACTGGGCGCAGGCCCAGCCGACCGACGGCGGTCCGATCAGCTTCGACGCGACCGACCAGGTCGTCGCGCAGGCGGCTTCGCACGGGCTGACGGTGATGCCCGTCGTGCTCTACACACCAGACTGGGACGCCGCTCCACACGCGGACGGCACCACGGCGATCCCGCAGGACGACGGACCGTACGCCGACTACGCGAAGGCACTGGTGCTCCGCTACGGCCCGGGTGGCAGCTACTGGCTTGCACACCCCACCGTCCGGCGCCTGCCGATCCGGATGTGGCAGATCTGGAACGAGCCCAACTTCACCTACTTCTGGCCCAAGCGGCCGTTTGCGCCGAGCTACGTCGCGCTCGTAAAGGCGGCCCACGCGGCCATCAAGAGCGTCGATCCCGGCGGCAAGGTGGTCCTCGCGGGCATGCCCAACCTCGCCTGGGACTACCTCACCGAGATCTACAAGGTGCGGGGCGCGCGGTCCGCGTTCGACATCGCGTCGGTCAACCCGTACACCGTCCAGCCCAAGAACGTGATCGTGTTCCTGCAGAAGATCCGAGCCGTGATGAACAGGTTCGGCGACGCCAAGAAGCCGGTGCTGGCGAGCGAAACCGGGTGGCAATCGTCGAACGGGCACGCTGCCGACAACGACTGCTGCCAGGTGACCGTCAAGCAGCAGGCGACCAAGATCTCCCAGGTACTGCCGCTGCTGGCGGCCAACCGCAAGAGCCTGCGCCTGCAGTCCTTCTACTACTACACGTGGGTCGGCGACGAATTCCATAACGCCCCGTCGTTCAACTTCGCCGGACTGTTCCGGTTCAACGGCGGCCAGTTCGTCGCCAAGCCCGCGTTCGCGTCGTTCCGCCGCGCCGCCCTTGCGATCGAACGATGCAAGGTCAAGGGCCCCGTGGCGACCGTCTGCGCCAAGAAGGGCTGATCACCCGGCACAGGCGTCGACGGCCGGTCCACCGGCCGCAGCGGCCCGCAGGCCGAACGTGAGTGCTTGCACGTCGGGAGTGGAGGTCCCCGCCGGCGATTGGATCCCGAACCAGTCCTCGCGGTCAGCCGGGTCGTGCTCGGGCGTGACCCAGGTGTAGAGGATCGTCATCGCCACGCCGCAGTTGGTGTGGCCGAGCGCCGAGATCGTCCGCCGGATGTAGCGCGGGCGCAG
>DASYFZ010000547.1:0-3387 GCA_036000295.1 Solirubrobacteraceae bacterium | reverse complement strand
CGAAGGTTGGCGTTCAGCCTCGCGATGAGCTCGCGCGGTCCGAACGGCTTGGTGATGTAGTCGTCGGCGCCGGCGGCCAGGGCTCTGACCTTGGCGTCCTCGTCGCCGACGGCCGACAGCACGATCAGCGGCATGTCGCTCCACTCGCGCAGCCGCCGGCACACCTCGACGCCGTCGCCGTCGGGCAGCACCAGATCGATGATCCCGGCGTCCGGGCGCTGCACCGCGGCGACGTCCAGTGCCTCCTCCGCAGTCGATGCGGGCAGCGACTCAAACCCCGCGTCGCGCAGGATCACCCGCAGCGCGCGCAGGATCTGGACCTCGTCGTCGCAGACCAGCACCTTCGGCTTCGCGGTCGTATTCACACGCCCGCCTGCACCGGGGCCGTCTCGTGGACGGGCAGCGACACGTCGAAGCTCGTGCCCTGGCCGGGCAGCGACTGCACCGAGATCGTCCCGCCGTTGGCCTCGATGAACCCCTTGGCGATCGCGAGGCCGAGCCCCGATCCCGTCCACGGCTCGCCGACGGCATCGTTGCCACGGTAGAACGGCTCGAAGATGCGCTCGCGCTCGGAAGGGTCGATGCCGGGGCCGCGGTCGACGACTCGCACCAGCACCCTGGCATCGCTGTGCCGGATGTGCACAGCGACATGCTGCCCGCCCGAGTAGCGGCGCGCGTTCTCGAGCAGGTTCGCGAACGCGCGCTCGAGCTGCGCGGCGTCCGCTCGCACGTCGGGAATTCCGGGATCGACGGTCAGCCTGACGTCGGCGGCCCCCTCGCCCAGGCTCTCGCGCGCTACCAGCAACACCTCTTCCAGCGACACCCAGTCCGGCCGCGGGACGGCACTGCCGGCCTGCAGCTTGGACAGGTCCAGCAGCTTGTCGACAAGCGCTGCAAGCCGGCCGGCGGCGTCGACCACCCCCGAGCTCAGCTCGGCACGTTCGTTGCCGCTCAGCGTGTCGGTGCCGAGCGCGTGGCCAGCCGCGAGGATCGCCGTCAGCGGTGTGCGCAGATCGTGCGACACGGCTCTCAGCAACGCGGTCTTGACGTCATCTGAGCGGCGCAGGGCAGCCGTCTCGACGGCCTCCGCCTGCACCGCGTCGCGGTGCAGCGCGATCGCGACCAGCGCGCCGAGCGGGCCGACCACGTGCTCGCGCAGCCGCTCGATCGTGTCGGCGGGAAGGTGACTGGGGACCAGCAGCGTCGCGACCTGCTCGCCGTCGGGGCCCCGTAACGCCATCGCCAGCCGCCGGGGTTCCGGCGGGAGGGCGCCGAGCTCGATTGCGGCCGACGGCAGCGTCATCGCCTCGGCCAGGCGGCGGGCCGTCGATCCCAGCACCTCGCTCGTCTGCGCTCCGGCCAGCAGCTCGCGCGCCAGCCCGGCGGCAAGGTCCGCCTCCTCGCGCCGGCGCTCGGCTTCGGCTGCCCGGCTGCGGGCGAGGTCGGCGACCGTGCTCACCACCACCGCGACTGCGACGAACGCGGCCAGCGCGACCCAGTTGCGCGCGTCGGAGATCGTGAACCGGCCGACGGGCGAGATGTGGAAGAAGTTGAAAGCGGCAGCGCTTGCCAGCGACGTCGCCAATCCCAGCGCCAGACCCCAATACGCGGATACGAGCAGCACCGCCGGCAGGTAGACGACGCTGAGCGAGACCGCCGGAGCCAGCGACTTCAGCGGGTAGATCACGGCCGTCGCGACGGCGACCGCCAGACCCGCCAGCAAGACGCCGACCCACATCGGCGGACGTTCACCGCCGAACGCGCGGAGCCTCGATCTGTCTGACACGATGATCAGCCTAGTGCGGCGATCGCCACAAAACCGGCGTACATGATGATCAGCGCTGCGGCCTCTGGGCGGCGAATGCCTCGCCGCCGCGAGAGCATCGCCACCGTGACGAGCGTCATCGCGACGACCCAGGCCACCTCCAGCGCCGCCGTGCCCGAAGGATGCGTCACCGAGACGAACAGCGCCGGGATGATCGCGCCGACGCCGAGGTTGATCGCGTTGGAGTTGAACGTCTCGCCGACGAGCGCCGTCGAGCGGCCGGCGAGCCCGAGCCGGATGGCCGTCGCGGCGTTGGGGATGCTCGTCAGCGGACCGAGGATCAGCACCCCGAGCAGCGCCTCGGAGATGCCCCAGCGATGCCCCAGCGACAGCGCCGCCTCAACCATCCCGAAGCTGCCGCCGACGATCAGCGCGACGTCGACGACGATCAGTCCGAGCAGGTGGCGTGTAGCCCTGGTCGACTCCGCGGCGCTCTCGCTCGCGTGCTCGGCGAGCGCTTCTCGCTCTGCCTTACGCAGCCAGAGCGCGTACGGCACGACCGCCGCCAACGCCAGAACCACGCCGACAACCGCCGGCAGCCAGCGAAGCAGGACGGCGGCAGCGACCACGGTGATCGCGATGCACAGCGCCCCCTCGGGCGCGAGGTCCCGTCGTGCCATCGCCACGCAGCCGGTCAGCAAGGCGCTCACGCCGATCATCGCGGCGAGGTTGAAGGCGTTTGAGCCGACGAGCACGCCGACGCTCGTGCTGTGCGCGCCTTTGATCAGCGCGACCATCGCCGAGGAGATCTCCGGCCCGTCGGCGGCGACCGCGGTCAGCAACCCGATCATCGCCTCGGGCAACCCGAAGCGCGTGCCGATGGTGTCCAGCCGCTGGGCGAAGAAGCGCGCCGCCAGCAGCGTCACCGAGAGCGACACCACGAACATCGGGACCGCCACGACCGGGGCCATACCGGGCGGTGACGGTATCTATCCGCGCGGGATCAGGCGGCGTAGCGCTGCGCCGACCGTGCGCGGGCCTTGGCGGCCTCGACCTCGCGGTCCTTCGGCGGCGCGGTCGTGCTCAGGTCGGCGAGCAGCTGCGCCGACGCCGCGGCGACGGCGTCGAGCGCCCGCTCGAATGCCTCCTCGTTGGCGCGCGATGGCTTGGTGAACCCGCTGATCTTGCGGACGTACTGGAGCGCCGCGGCGCGGATCTCCTCGTCGTTGGCGGGCGGATCAAAGTTGTAGAGCGTTCGGATGTTTCGGCACATGGTTGTAAGCGTAGTGGTGGGGCGCCGGGTGTGTGGCCGCGCGGACCTCGCCACCGTCAACGAGGATCGGCGCGGCCACACACCCGACGCCTCCCTTGAACCCCTGAGCCGAAACCCCCTTGAACGCGTTGTAGGCGCGGTAAGCGCGGGTGTGCAACGTTGTTCCCGGTCAAGCGGACGGTTTGTTACATCCACCGCGCCAGGCCCGGCGCGTTCGAGGTTCTGGCCGCTGAGCAGCCAGTTCGTCACATGCGGCGATCGGATCGGACCGCGTGTAACGAAACGTCCGCCGCCACTCAGCGCCCGAGACGCTCGAACACGGCAATGCCGTGCTCGCCGAGCACACCGG
>DASYFZ010000457.1:0-6699 GCA_036000295.1 Solirubrobacteraceae bacterium | reverse complement strand
CAGCCACACGAGTTGCTCGGCGCCTGCAAGCCCACGTAGATCGGGATCATGTGCCACCCGGCGGCTACCTCGTTGGCGATCCAGGTGGACGTGAGGTTGGGCTGGGCGCAAGCAGAGTTGGCGCCGCCGATGTAGATCCCGATCGCGCGGTAGGGCGAAGCGCCCCACGCCGTCATCGCGTTCGGGGAGGGAGCGCTGCACGCGTCGAACCCGAGCCCTCCGAACACGGCCGCCGCAGGGTGCGCCGTCGGCGACGAGGAACGGGAGCGGGCCCGGACAACGGGGTGCGGTGACGCCGTAGCGGTGGTGGCGCTCGCACGCAGGGACGGCCGGTTCAGGGCGTTGGCCACGACGCCACGGTCGCGCGACCAGGTGGCGGTGACGACGACCGGGCGCGACCGCGCGAGAAACGTCGCCGCCCCCGGCCCGCGCGGCACGGTCGCGGTGGCGGCTGAGGCCGTCGAACGCGCCAGGGCGCGGCGGATCGTCGCGCTGGCCGGCGCCAGCAGGATCGCCTCCGTGCGGCCGACCGTGTGCGCCGGGCATTGCTCCTGGGCCGTCGGCGCGCCCAGATAGACCGCGTGGCGGTCAAAGCGCACGCAGACGCGGGGGTCCTTGGCGAGGTCGTAGACGTTCCACGACCTCGGCACCTTCACGACGTAGCCGTGGTAACGGACCACCTTCAGCGGGGTCGCCTGCGCGGCACCCACCCATGCCGAGCACATGAGGGCGAGCAAAAACGCGGCCATGCCGCCGATCCGGCGGCTGCTGTTGCCAACCAGCATCCGAGCTACGTAAACACAGGCGGTCGCCAATCGGAGCGTGGTTGGGCGAGGATGTACGAGTTCTGACGATGTGTTGTGCATCGTTTCGAGTCGCGACAGAAGCACTATGCCAGCAGGCGTGACGAGGGCCACCATCGGATCGGCGAGGCCGGCGCAGCCTGTCGCGATGCAAGCATTCGTGCAGGATGGCGAGCCCTGCGGCTCGCGCGGACCTTGAGCTAGCTCACGTCGCCCGTGAGCTTGACCCCGAGCAGCTCCTCGAGCTGCGGGATCGTCTGGTCCGGGCTGACGTGGTGCACGGTGGCCATCCCGAGCTCGGCCGCGGGCTCGAGGTTGAACGGCAGGTCGTCGACGAACACGCAGTGCGACGGAGCGAGTCCGATGCTGTCGGCGCCCATCTTGTAGATCTCGGGCGCCGGCTTGCGAATGCCCACCTCGCCTGAGATGACGATGCCGTCGAACAGTCTCGAAAGCAGCGAGCGGTCGTAGCGGCGGGTGCCCCACGAGTTCGAGATCAGGCCGGTGCGGACACCGGCCGCGCGCGCGGCGGCGACCGCCGAGACCATCCGCTCATCGACGCTCGAGCCCGCGAACAGGCGGTCGATCAGCCCGGCGCCATCGATTCCGAGCTTGGCGGCGAACTGGGGCTCGAACTCCTCCTCCGACAGCTTTCCCGTCTCCAGCGCGATCAGCAGGTTCCGGCTTTCGCGGTCCTCGCGAAAGCGCCGACGGATGGTGTCGGGCTCGAGGCCCGCCTCCTCGCAGAACGCCCTGAACGAGGCGAACAGGTCGGTTGTCATCACGCCGCCCCAATCGACCAGCAGTCCGCGGTACCCGGGAGCCGGGGTGGCCCCGTCCTCAGAAGCCATGCTGAGACACGTGCACGGCGCGGCGCGCGAGTTCGACCACGCCCTCGCCGAACGTCTTGAGGTACGGGTCGTCGGTTGAGCCGGCCATCGCGCGCTTGTAGTTGCCCTCCATGAACACGACCGCCTTCCACAGGGCGAGCGTCACGTACCAGTTGACTGCCTGCATCGAGCGGCCCGAGCGCCGCTCGTAGCGCTCGATCAGCTCATCCCGGCTGGGGAAGCCGTCCAGGGTAGTCACGCTGTGCAGGTTGAAGCGGCCCTGCTCGTCGCCGGGCCGTGTCCAGTGGATCATCATGTAGCCGACATCGGCGAGCGGGTCGCCGATCGTCGCCATCTCCCAGTCGAGGATCGCCACCAGCCGCGCCGGGCTGCTCGAGGCGAACATCGTGTTGCCCAAGCGGTAGTCGCCGTGGACGATCGTCGCCGGCGGGGAGTCCGGAATGTTTGCGGCGAGCCAGCTGCCGACCTCCTCGACCTCGCTGAGCTCGCGGGTGCGGTTGTGCTCCCACAGGCCGGTGAAGCGCCGCAGCTGGCGCTCCAGGTACCCGGTCGGCTTGCCGAAGCCCTCCAGACCGATCGCCGTCCAATCGACCGAGTGCAGCTCGACAAGCGAGTCGATCAGCTCGTCGGCGACGCGGCCGCGCTCGGGGGGAGTGTCGAGCCCGTCGGGCATCGAGTCGGTGATCACCTCTCCGTCGACCTCCTCCATGACGTAGAAGGGAGCGCCGATCACCGACTCGTCGTCGCACACGGCAAGCACCGCGGGCGCCCGCACCGGGGTCGGGTCGAGTGCGCCGAGCAGCCTCGCCTCACGCAGCACGTCGTGGGCGCTCGGCGGCAGCGGCCCGCGCGGCGGGCGCCGCAACACGACCCCGGTCGACAGGCCGAACGTGACGTTCGAGTGCCCGTCTCCGATCGGGGTGGCCGTCAGGTCATCCGGTGCGTCAAGCCCGTTTGCGTGCAGGAACTCGAGCAGCGGCTCGAGCACCAGCAGCGGCTGGCGCGAGTTGCGCTCCGCCTCGGCGTGCGTGCGGACGATGTCATCGGGTGCCAGCGCGACGGTCATGCAGCGGGCAATCTACCGGCGTCCGGCTCCTGAACAACTCGTGAACACGTCTTGGAGATCCCCGCGCGCATCGTCCCGGCTGCGACAATCGCGCAATGGACGATCACTCGCGGGGCTCCGTGCTCGTCGTCGACGACGAGCCGACGATTGCCGAGGTCGTCGCGCGTTACCTCGAGCGGGCGGGATACCGGACAAGGGTGGCGGGGGACGGCGTCGAGGCGATCGCTGCCGCCGCCGAGCAGCGACCCGATCTCGTCGTGCTCGATCTGATGCTTCCCGGGCTCGACGGGCTCGAGGTGATGCGCCGGCTTCGCGAACAGGACCGCGATCGGATCGCGGTGATCCTGCTGACCGCGAAGGGCGAAGAGTCTGACCGCGTTGTCGGCCTGCGGCTTGGCGCCGACGACTACGTGGTCAAGCCGTTCTCGCCCGCCGAGCTGGTCGCGCGGGTCGACGCGGTGCTGCGGCGCTTTGACAACTCGCCCGCGCACGAGGAGCCGATGGAGATCGGCGACCTGAAGATCGATCCGGCGGCTCGTCAGGTGTTCGTCTCAGACGACGAGGTCCAGCTCACCCAGCGCGAGTTCGACGTGCTCCTGTTCCTCGCGCGCCATCCTGGCCAGGTGTTCTCGCGAAACCAGCTGATGGACGCCATCTGGCAGTACTCCTTCTACACCGACACCTCAACGGTCACGGTCCACATCCGCCGCCTGCGCGCGAAGATCGAGACGGACCCGTCGCAGCCGCGCCACATCCAGACGGTGTGGGGCGTCGGCTATCGCTTCCAGCCATGAGCAGCGTGCCGCCGGTTCCGAGCGGCAAGGAGCGAGGCTCGACGCTGCCGCTGCCGAGCTTCAAGTCCAACCGCGACGGGCGCGAGCTCGGTTTCGTGAGCACCGTCCGTGCTCGGCTTGGCTCGCTGTCGCGCCAGTTCGCGCTGGCGGTGGCGATCGTCGTCGCGCCGGTCCTGCTCGGCCTGATCGTGATCGCGCTGCTGATGGTCGTGTCCGGCCACGACGTGGCGATCGTGGCGGGGATCGTCGTGTTCGCCGGTGTGCTGGCGGCAATCGTGGCGCGGTTCCTGGCCGGCGGCATCCTTCGTGACATTCACGCGATCAGAGACGGTCTGACTGCCGTTCGCCAGGGTGAGCACGACGTCGAGATCGTCACCGCGGTGCCCGACGAGCTCGGCGAGCTCGCCGCCGCGGCCAACGCGATGATCGGGCGCCTGCGCTACGAGGAGGCGGCGCGAGATCAGGCTGAGGCCGCCCACCGCGATCTGATCGCCGCCGTGTCGCACGACCTGCGCACGCCGATCACGTCGCTGCGGCTGCTGGCCGAGGCGGTCGGTGACGACATCGTCGACGGCGAGGTACGGCGGGGCTACCTGGACCGGATGCGGGTGCACATCGACGCGCTGAGCGCGCTGATCGACGACCTGTTCGAGCTCTCCAGGCTCGAGGCCGGCGACATCCGCTGGTCGCTCGAGCAGGTGCCGCTCGGCGACCTCGTCGGCGAGACCGTGGCGGCGATGCGGGTGCAGGCCGATGCCAAGGGTGTCGCGGTCGTGACCGAGGTGCCTGACGCCCTGCTGCCGGCCCGGGCCAACCCCGAGAAGCTTCAGCGGGTCCTGTTCAACCTGATCCAGAACGCGATCCGGCATACCCCTGCGGACGGGAGCGTCGTCGTTCGGGCGGAGCCTGTTGCCGGCCGAATCGAGATCGAGATCGCCGACACGGGCGAGGGCATCGCGCCCGATCAGCGCCCGCACGTGTTCACGGCCTTCTATCGCGGCGCCAACGCCGCCCGCACCGGCTCGGGGGCCGGGCTCGGGCTCGCGGTGTCACGCGCGATCGTCGAGGCCCATGGCGGGCGGATCTGGCTCGTCGACGCGACCGTGGGGACGCGGGTGCGCTTCAGCCTGCCGGTGGCGACGAAGACCACCGCGTAGCGGCGGTCAGTTCCGCCTGCCGCGGGTCAGCTCCAGGTCGAGCGCGACGTCAGCTTGACCCTGACCGCCGGCGGCGCGTTGTCGCCGACCACTCGGTCAAATCGCCATCCGCGTAGCTGACTGCGGCTGTCCGCCCGGCCTACGACATCTGCTCCGGTCCGCTCCTCGATCGCCTCGACGAGCGAGGCGACGCGATCCTCGTCGCCCTCCTGCTCGGCGAGCACGGTCACACGATCTGGCCTCCGGCGCGCGATCTCGGTCAGCAGATCCTCGTCATCGGTCTCGTGCCCGACGACAGCAAGTAGATCGCTCATGGATCCGAGTGTTCTGTGCGTTTGTAAAGACTCATTCAACGGCCCCGAACAGTTCTCGCAAATGGCGATGTTTTGCCGTCTGGAGCGTGGGCGCGATCGTGCACTACCCTCGAATACAGAGCGATGCCCGAGTTACCCGAAGTCGAGATCACGGCCCGGCTGATCGGCGACGCAGTCGCCGGTTCCCGCGTGGAGTCAGCGCTGGCTCCGGGCATCAATGCGCTCAAGACCTACGACCCGCCGCTGAGCGCGATCGACGGCCGTCAGATCGCCGGAATCCGCCGTCGCGGCAAGCTGTTCCTGGTCGAGCTCGAGGACGAGCTGACGATGATGGTGCACCTGATGTCCGCGGGGCGCCTGCAGCTGTTCGACACGCGAGCGTCGCTGCGCGACCGGACCTCGCGGCTGCTGGTCCGCCTCGACGACGGGCGCGAGCTACGGCTGCGCGAGTTCGGCACCAAGCAGCGCGCTTGGGTGAAGCTGCTGCGCTCCGGCGAGGTCGACGAGGAGGAGACGATCGCCGCCCTCGGTCCCGAGGCGTGGCCCGATCCGCCGCCGTTCGAGGAGCTGCTGGTCGAGCCCCGCCCGTTGTATGCGTTGCTGCGCGACCAGCACGTGATCGCCGGGATCGGCCGGTCATGGGTGGACGAGATCCTCCACGCCGCGATGATCTCGCCGTTCAAGCGCGGCTCGGACCTCGGGCCAGACGAGGCGCAGTCGGTCCGCGAGGCCACGGTGCGCCGCCTCTCGGACGCGATCGCGCATTACGAAGCGACGCTGTCGCTTCCGATCCCCGACAAGCTTCCGCTGCCGCTCACCGTCCACCGCCGCAACGGCGAGCCCTGCCCGCGCTGCGGCGACCGCCTCGAGGCGGTCTTTTACGAGGACTACGTGATGTGCTACTGCCCGACCTGCCAGACCGAGGGCAAGCTGCTCAAGGACCGGCGGCTCTCGAGGCTGCTGAAGTAGGAGCTCGGACCGCGCGGCGCGTTGCCCGAAACGCGCACAGATCGACGACATTGCTGTCGCTGCTGACCCAGGTGGATGCGATGCGGCCGCTCGGAAGCTCGTCGGCGCGACTGGCGGCACGGCACAGGGCGAGGACGAACGCCAGGGCGAATAACCACGCGCCCAGACCGAACGCTGCCATCAGGACCCAGCTCATTGAAGCTCCCTCCACCCAGGTTGCGCTGTGCGACCTGAGCTGAAGGCTTGCCGTTGGCGGCCGGTTCCAAAATCCGTTCCGACTTTTTTGGCACCAATCATGGCTCTGCCGTCGTTCGTTTACGCTGCCGCCATGATCGAAAAAGGTGACGTAGCCCCTGATTTCTCGCTTCCCGACCAGCACGGCAATCCCGTGTCGCTGTCGGGGCTCCGCGGCAAGACCGTGGTCCTCTACTTCTACCCCAAGGCCGACACTCCTGGCTGCACCACGCAGGCGTGCGGCGTGCGCGACCGCCAGGCCGACTACCAGCAGGCGGACGCGGTCGTGCTCGGCGTTTCGCCCGACCCGGTCAAGCCGATCGCCAAGTTCGACGAGAAGTACGGCCTGGGCTTCCCGCTGCTCTCAGATGAGGACCACTCGGTGGCCGAGGCCTACGGCGTGTGGGTTGAGAAGAACCGCTACGGGCGCACGTACATGGGCAACGAGCGCACGACGTTCGTGATCGACCCCGAAGGCAAGATCAAGGATGTGTTCCGCAGCGTCAAGCCG
>DASYFZ010000432.1:0-5380 GCA_036000295.1 Solirubrobacteraceae bacterium | reverse complement strand
GACTCGGGTTGCTCAGGGAAGCTTCGCGTCTGCCTCATGGCGTCACCTGCAGCGTTTGCGCGAGCCCCATCGAGTCGATGACTCGCCGCAGCAACGGCTGCGGATCGTGGATCTCGAGCCCGCGCACGATCGTCGACCATTTGACCCACAGTGCGATCGCGGAGCTGTCGGCGAACCGCAGTGAGCTGACGTCGATCACCAGCCGCTGGGGATCGCGCTCGAGGATCGGCTGGACGGCTTCCTCGAGGTCCCCGATCGTCGTGATGTCGAGCTCGCCGGTGACTCTGACGACCGCGGCGCTTTCATCTGCCGAGACAAGCTCGAACGTCATCGGCGCTTTGTTGGTGTTCAGTTCAGCCATCTGATCCCGGCGATCGCAGTGTCATCTTCTGGACCATCATGCCGTAGGTTGCTTACAACTCGCGTAAGAAGCTCGTCAAGTGTGGCGTGGTTTGACGTGGCGTGCTCGCGCAGCCGCCCAAGCCCGATGTCGATGCTCTCGCCTCGCCGCTCCACGAGGCCGTCGGTGAAGGCCAGCAACGTAGCGCCTGGTTCCACCGAGATCGTGACCGACGTGTATGCAGCGTGACGGTCCACGCCGATCGGCAGACCGACATCTGTTTTTACGAACTCGCCCCGCCCGTTGCTGATCAGCAATGGCGGCAGATGGCCGGCACTCGTAAGCGTGAGCTCGCGGGCGTCGGGGTCGACCATTACGCAGAGCACTGTCGCAAGTTGACCGCTGGACTTCACGCTCACGAGCGCGTTGAGCTTCGTCAGGATCGTCGCGGGCTGGTCGCCTTGAGCCGCGTAGGCATGGATCCCGTAGCGCAATGCCGCCATCGTCGTGGCTGCTTGCAGCCCTCGACCCGAGACGTCGCCGACGACGAGCAGCAGCCGCTTGTCGTCAACCTCAATCGCGTCATACCAATCGCCGCCGATGTCCACCCCCTCCACGCCCGCCTCGTAGCGCGCGCTGGCCTGAAGGCCGTGCAACTGAGGCAGCTCCGCCGGCAGCAGCGCCTGCTGAAGCGTCTGCGCGATGCCGCGCTGCTCGGCGTAGAGGCGGCGGTTCTCGTCGGCGAGCTGCTCCGTGCGGCGCCGCCGCTGGATCAGGCGAATCGTCAACGCCCCTGCCCCGATCGTCAGCAGCACGCCGACGATCCCGATCACCCATGGCAGGTCGCGGGGAAGCGAACCGGCGAGCGATGCCCGGCGCGTCGCCCGCACCGTCAGGAACGTGTCGCCGAACGGGATCGTGACTACCGCCCGATGCCCTGGCAGCGGGACTCGCGGCGCACTCGTGAGCAGCAGCGCGTTCGTGGTCGCGGTCTTGCCAAGGTAGAGCGCATAGTTGATGTCGGTGAACGAGGAATCGGTCTGTGGCCTCGAGTAGCGTTTGGCCGGCAGCGCGCTCTCGGCGTAGACGGCGTAGGGACTGTTAGTGCCGGGCTCGACGTACGCGTAGCCGATTCGCGGCGCTGGGCCACCGAGCAGGCCCAGGACGGTCAGCTTGTGGGACGCCGCCGCGCGGGCGAACAGCGCCGACGCCTTACCCATCGAGGAAGCAAGCTCTGGCCGGGCGCCGACCACCGTGGTGGGGCCGGCCCCCGGGTTGTCCAATCGCCAGAGCGACATCGACGCGAACGTATGGCCGGCGCCCTTTCCGGCGAACTGCTGCGCGAACTCGTCGAACTTGCGAGCGTTCCCGTTGGTGGCCTCCGCGAAGGTCGCCGTTGACGCGACCGACGACTGCACGGTTGGCACTGCCGCCGTCAGCACCGAGCCGATGTCGCGAGTTCGCAGCTTCAGCAGCCGGTTCTCATTGTTGTGGTACAGGATCGTCGACACGACGATCAGACCAACCGTCACCAGCAGCCCGACGACCGCGACCGCGACCACCGACCAGTACGGCCAGCGGCGGCCGTGCGGTGTCGTCGCGGGGACGGTCTCACCACCGTTGCTCGCAGTCATCGACGCTGCCGCCTGACCGTGCCCCTCATGATCGGTCAGAAGAGTAGTGGCCGATCGGCCTGAAACACGCAGTGCAATCAAGCCAGTGCCAAACTGATGCACGTTCATGCACGATCATGCATAAACGTGTAGGATCGGGCAAGTGCTGACCGATGAGCGTCGATCCCTGATCCTGGACCGCATCCGCAACCAGGGCCGGGTGCTCGCGGCCGATCTGACGACGGAGCTGGGCGTGTCGGTCGACACGATCCGCCGCGACCTGCGCGAGCTCGACGAGGCTGGTCTGCTCAGGCGGGTCCATGGAGGCGCGTTGCCGCGACACGGTGACGCGTCGCCGTTTGCTGCGCGGGCACGCCGGGCGCCCGAGGCCAAGGCATCGATTGCGCGCCGTGCCGCGGAGTGCGTGCACGACGACCAGATCGTCGTGCTCGACGGCGGGACGACCACGCTCGAGGTCGCGCGCGCGCTGCGCGACGACCTCCGCGCGCACGTGATCACCACGAGCCCGCCAATCGCGTTGGCGCTCGCTGACCACCCCGGTCTCGAGGTGACCGTCGTCGGCGGGACGCTTCGGCCCAAAGCGCTGGTCACCGTGGGCGCGGCGGCGGTCGAGGCGCTGCGCGTGGTGCGCGCCGATGTGGTGTTTCTCGGCGTCTGCGGGTTGCACCCGGAGATCGGCGTGACCACCGAGGACCTCGAGGAGCGCCACGTCAAGGTGGCGATGATCGAGGGCGCCGCCGAGGTCGTGGCGCTCGCAGACCACGACAAGCTCGGGACGGCGATGCCCATCGTCGTCGCGCCGATGAGCGCGGTCACCCGGCTCGTCACCGACGCCGATGTCGACGACGTGGCCCTGGCGCCGTATCTGGATCTCGGCATCGAGGTGCTGCGCGCATGAGCCCGCGGGCGGGCGTCACAGTCGTGTTCTTCATCAACGGCGCACTGTTCGCCTCGTGGGCGTCGCGGATTCCCGCGCTGTCCGATCGCGTCGGCGCGACCACAGGCGCTCTCGGCCTTGCGCTGCTCGCACCGGCGGTCGCGGCGATCATCGCAATGCCGATTGTCGGCCGGCTGCTGCCGGGCCGCTCGAGTCGGACCTTCTGCCTGTTCTCGGCTGCGGCATTGATGGTGGCCGTCCTGCTGCCGGGTCTTGCTCGTAGCGTCCCCGCGCTGGCCCTCAGCCTGTTCGCGGTGGGACTGTGCAGCTCGACCATGGATCTCGCGATGAACGCCCAGGGCGTCGCGATCGAGCGGCGCATGGGCCGGCCGATTCTGTCGTCGCTGCACGCGGCGTTCTCGTTCGGGGGATTCGCTGGTGCCGCGCTCGGCGCCGTGGCCGCGGCGTTGTCCGTGGCACCACTTCCGCACCTGGCATTCGCCGCGTTGCTGTTCGGCATCCCCGGGCTACTGGCGATCAGGCCGCTGCTGCGCGACGACGCAGACGCCGACGCCCACGCTCCGGCGCTGACCGTGCGGCGACTGCCGTCCCGGCTTGCGCTGCTCGGAGTGGCGTGTTTCTTCTGCCTGATGGCCGAGGGCGGGTCGTCGGACTGGAGCGCCAAGCTCGTGCGCGACGGGCTGGCCGGCTCGGCTGCGTTCGGGGCGATCACATACGCGGTGTTCAGCATCGCGATGGCAAGCGGACGACTGGTCGCGGATCCGCTGTGGAAGCGCTGGGGGTCGGTCGGTCTCTTGCGACGGTCCGGCGCGCTTGCCGCGGTCGGGTTCGCCGCCGGGCTGGCGATCGGCACAGTCGGATCGGCGCTCCTCGGGTTCGCCGCGCTCGGTCTTGGCTTGGCAGCGGTCGTACCGACGCTGTTTCGCGCCGGCGCCGACCAGCCGGGTGTGCCGACCGGACCGGCGCTTGCCGCGGTCAGCTCACTCGGCTACCTCGGCTTCATGGCGGGACCGCCGCTGATCGGCGGCGTCGCGCAGTTGACCTCCCTGCGCTTCGCGTGCTCGCTGCTGGTGCTCGCGGGCGCGCTCGTGATCGTGCTCGCGCCGAGCGCCGCGCCTCCGGTTCGGCGCCGTCACACCGGTGCGGTGCAGGCGGGGTTGAGTACATGACCGCGGCGTCGATGCTCGCCGCGGCGGACGCGGTGCTGGTCGATCTCGACGGGACGCTCGTGGATTCGACTGCTCCGGTGCGGCGCGTGTGGATCGCGTTCGCACAGCGGCACGGGCTCGATCCCGACGAGGTCGAGCGATTCGCGCATGGTCGGCCGTCGCGCGAATCGGTGCGCGCGCTCACGCCTGATGCCGACCTGGAGGCCGAGTCAAGCGCGATCGAAGCGGCGGAGATCGCGGACACCGACGGGCTCGTCGCGCTGCCCGGAGCCGCGCAGCTGCTGTGGGCTGATCGTCGGCTGGCGATCGTCACGTCGTGCTCGACGGCGCTGGCGACAGTGCGGCTGCAAGCGGCGCGCCTGGCGATCCCCGATGTGCTCATCTCCTCCGACGGCCTGCAGCGCGGCAAGCCAGATCCGACGTGCTTTCTAATCGCCGCGCAGCGGCTCGGTGTCGATCCAACTCGCTGTGTCGTGATCGAGGATGCGCCGGCGGGCATCACGGCGGGACGCGCTGCCGGCGCGGTCGTGATCGCGTTGCGGACCACGCACGGCGATGATGATCTAGGCGACGCGGACGCGATCGCCGACAACATCGCCGCGCTCCTGCCGGCGGGCTAGCACCGCCCGCTTGGCGAGCGGCGGTTGTGCGTTTGTGCACGGCGCCACAGACATGCGTGCACGATCGTGTGATTCCGTCTGTCGGTCGTGCGATTTTGTGCGGGTGCCCAGTGCGTCAGTCGCCGGTTACGGGCGTGAACCGCTCAGACCTGCTGCGCGTAGTTCATTGCAGGTTGGGGTAGCTACAGCCGCGGACCGGGTGATGTGGATGAGTGGACTGGGAATCTGATGGGTGGACCGGAGGAAGGTCGTAACGCTTCTCGCACGCCGCTCCGGCGTCGCATCGCGGCCCGCCTCGGCCCGAAGCCGCCGCTGAAGCTCGGCACGACGCCGGCCGCGTCTGCCGTCGTCTACAAGGCACCGAGCCGGTCGTGGTGGCTGTGGTGGCCGTGCGAGGAATGCGGCGGCGCACTGATACCGCTGCTCGATCATGCGAGTGCCGGTTCATTGCCGATTCCGGTCGCGTCGGGCTCGGGCCAAGGCGTCCGCGTGTCGGTTGCGCCCGGATCGGCCAACCATCCATGCCCGAGCTGCGAGACGCACCGGCGGCGCCACGCGCCGGCCGGGATCGAACCCGCCGTGTGGTACGACACGCTTCTCTGCGACTGGGTCGTGCAGCTTCCGTGCGACGGCCTGTCAGGCGGGGCGCTGCTGCCGCTCGAGATCAATTTCTTTGACGCCAACTGGGCCGACGTCTACCGGACCGCCGCGGACGTCTG
>DASYFZ010000369.1:0-9914 GCA_036000295.1 Solirubrobacteraceae bacterium | reverse complement strand
ACAGGCGAAGCTCGGGCCGGGGTTCCCGGCCGACAAGTACTAGCCGGCTCGGCGGCTAGCGGCTGACACGCACAGACCCCGGCGGCTCAGGCGACCGCCGGGGTCTTTTGCGTGTTCTGGGGTCTGAACGTCAACGACCTCCATTGAAGGAGGGATGGAGGGGTGCATGACACGACGATCGGCGCGAGATCCGCGAAGTGATCCGTGTGATGCACCTATACGGTGCTCCACACGACACGCTTCGGCCAAATCCGCGCGGTTGTCGTGTAATGCCCCCTCTCGCGGCCCCGAGACCCGCCCTCATCCCGTCCTTCATGGTGTCTTTGACGTTCGGTCTCGGAAAACCCCAGCTACCGCACCGCCGCCAGCACCTCCCGGGCGATCTCACGCGCCGCATCCGGCTTCGCCAGCGCGGCCGACGCCCGCGCCATCGCCGCCAGCCGCCCCCGGTCGGCGAGCAGGCCCCCGACCTCCGCTGCCAGCCGCGCCGGCGTCAGCTCGTCGTCGGGGATCACGATCGCGGCGCCCGCCTCCTCCATGTACCTGGCGTTGGCCGTCTGGTGGTCGGCGGTGGCGTATGGGTACGGGATCAGTACGGCTGGCCGGCCGGCGGCGGCAATCTCGAAGATCGATCCGCCGGACCGCGCGATCACGAGGTCGCTTGCCACCAGCGCCTCGCCGAAGTCCGAGATGTAACCGCGCAGGTCGTAATGCGGGCCGGGAGCCTGGAGGTCGGGCAGGTCGCGCTCGCCGGCGGCGTGCAGGACGTGAAAGCGAGCGCCGGCGAACGCCTCAACCGCCGCGTGGTTGATCGAGCGCGCCCCCTGGGAGCCGCCGAACACGAGCACGCACGTTTCCCATGGGCCGATCCCGAATCGCTCCCGCGCCGCCTTGCGGTCAGTCGCCGGAGGCGGTATCGGGCGGCCGGTGATGCGATAACGATCGCCGTCGCGGCCGGCGATCGGGAACGCCAGGCAGACGCGCTTGGCGACCGGCGCGAGCAGCCTGTTGGTCAGCCCGAGATGACTGTCGGCCTCGCACAGCACCAGCGGCACGCGCCGGACCACGGCCGCGAGGCCGACCGGACCGGCCACGTAGCCCCCCGCGCCCATCACCGCCGCCGGCCGAAGCTCGGCCAGCAGCCGTCGGGCGGCCACCAGCGCCGCGGCGTCGATCAGCGCGGCCCGCGCAGCGCGGATGGGCTGCTTTCGGTACAGCGGCTGCACCCGCAGCGTCCGCAGCTCGTAGCCCGCCGCGGGGACCAGCTCGAGCTCGGCGCGCTCGCCGCCGATGAACGCGACCTCGGCGCCGTCAGCGCGAAGTGCGTCCGCTACCGCCAGCGCCGGAACGACGTGGCCGGCGGTCCCGCCCGCGCCGATCACGATCTTCGGCGCTGTCACCGACCGCGCGAAGCCGTCGTGCCCCTGGCTGGGCGATATTGAGCAGCAGACCGACCGAGGCGAGCATGATGCACAGGTTCGTCGGGGCGTAGGAGATGAACGGCAGCGGGACGCCCGTCAGGGGCGCCAACCCCAGTACCACGAAGATGTTGAGCAGGCCCTGGCAAAGGATCAACGAGGTTAGTCCCGTGGCCAGGAGCTTCGCATACCGACCCGCGGCGCGCCGCGCGGTGCGCAGGCCGGCGTAGGCGATCATCCCGTAGAGGAACACCACGCCGAGAATCCCCAGCACCCCCAGCTCCTCACCGATCACCGCGAGGATGAAGTCCGTCTGGGCCTCGGGCAGGTAGAAGATCTTCTGGACCGAGCGCCCCAACCCGACGCCGAGCAGGCCGCCGGAGCCGAGCGCGATCTGTCCCTGCACGGCCTGGTAACCGGGACCGGCCTTGGTCGCCTGGGCCCACGGATGCAGGAACGTCTCGAGCCGCACCCGTTCGTAGGGCTGAGCCATCGCCAAGATGATCACGGCCCCGATGCCGAGCGCTGCCAACAGCGCGAGATAGCGACCGGGCATGCCCGCCGCGATCAGGAGCGCGGCCATCACGAAGGCGATCACCAGCGCCGTACCCAGGTCCGGCTCGATCACTATCAGCAGGCAGGCCGGGCCGACGATGACCGCAACCGGGGCGACCGCTTGCCGGAAGCCACGCATGCGCTTGGGATGGTCGGCCAGATAGCGCGCGACGTACAGCACGAGCGCGAGCTTCATCAGCTCGGAGGGCTGGAACTGGATCGGGCCGGCCGCAAACCACCGGCGCGCGCCGTTCACCTGCACGCCGAAGCCGGGAACCATCACGAGCAGCAGCAGGCAGAACGAGACGATCAGCAGCGTCCTCACCATGCGCTCGTTGAACAGGTCCATCCCGCGCCGGGCCAGCACGTGCATCCCGGCGAGCCCCAGTGCTCCGAACACCAGGTAGCGGACGAACTCGCCGGTCCCGTAGCCGCGGCCGCCGATCACGCCCAGCGGCGACGACGCGCTGTAGACCATCACCGCTCCGAACGCCAGCAGGCATAGCGCGGCGGTCATCAGGATGCGGTGCTCGAGCGGCGGCGCGACCCGGCGTGCGGGGGTCCGCTCGCGGGGGCTCCGGATGGTCGAGCGCTTCGCCGCCGGCGCGCCGGAGCTGCGGGCCGTGGCGGCGCGCGCCATCAGCCGGCCTCCACGAGTGAGCGGAAGTGTTCGCCCCGTGCTTCGTAGTTCGGGTACTGGTCAAAGCTTGCGCACGCCGGCGACAGCAGCACCACGTCGCCGGCGCGGGCCTCGGCGCGCGCGAGATCCACAGCGTTCTCCAGATCGCCGGCCTGGTGCACCGGCACGCTCGTACCGCGGAGGGCCTCGTCCAGATCGCCGGCGGCCTCGCCGATCAGGTACACGGACTTGCAACGCTGCGCGACGAGCGGCGCCAGCGGCGAGAAGTCCTGCTGCTTGCCGACACCGCCCGCGATCAAGAGCACCGGCTGCTCAAACGCCCGCAGCGCGACGATCGTGCTGTCGACGTTGGTCGCCTTGGAGTCATTGACCCAGGCCACCCCGTCTTGCACGGCGATCTGCTCCAGGCGGTGCGCGACCCCCGCGAACGTCCGTAGACCCGTCGCGACCGACTCGGCGTCGATTCCGCGCGCCAGGCAGACGGCCGCCGCGGCCATCGCGTTCTGCACGTTGTGGGCGCCGGGGAGCGAGATCTCGTCGACTCCGATCAGCGGCTGCTCGTCCCACCACAGGTAACCGGACCGCTGCGACAGCTCAGCGTCCGCGCGGGCGCCGAACAGCACCCTGCGGGCGCACCCGCCGATGTCCTCGATGCCGAGGTCCACCGGGGCGACGGCGATGTCGTCGTTGCCCTGATTGGCGAACACCTTCAGCTTTGCCGCCACGTAGTCGTCGAAGCTGGGATGGCGGTCGAGGTGGTCGGGCGAGATGTTCAGCAGAACCGCCGCCTCGGGCGCGAAGAACTCGGTGTCCTCGAGCTGGAACGAGGACACCTCACACACGATCGTCGTGTCGGGCGCCAGCCGGCCGACAAGCGAGGTCAGAGCGGTGCCGACGTTCCCCGCGACGGCCACCGGCAGCGCCGCCTCGCGATGGATGTGGCCGATCCATTCGGTCGTCGTCGTCTTGCCGTTGGTGCCCGTCACGGCGATGAACTCGTTGTCGATGAGCCTCCACGCGAGCTCGATCTCCCCGACCACGGCCAGGCCGTGCGCTCTCGCCGCAACCACTGTGGGAGCGTTCTGGGGTACGCCAGGACTCTTGACGAGCGTCCGGGCGCGGGCGGCAAGGACGTCGCCTGACGCATCCAGATGGACTTCGACGCCGGCCTCGGAAAGCCTTCCGGCGGCCTCTGCCAGGCTCGGGTTGTCCGCCGAGCCTGAGTCGATGCCGATCACCTCCGCCCCGCGGTCGCGCAGCGCGAGCGCCGCCGCCACTCCCGATCGGGCCAACCCGACGACCAGGTACGGGCCCGGCGGCAGCGGCGGCCGGAACCTCGAGCTACCCACGGATCGAGAGCTGGTACAGCGTGAAGCCGATCGCGGCGAACGCCGCGGCGACGATCCAGAAGCGCAGGATGATCTTCGTCTCAGACCAGGCCTGCAGCTCGAAGTGGTGGTGGATTGGCGCCATCAGGAACACCCGCTTGCGGAACGTCTGAAACGAGAACACCTGGATCACGACCGACAGCGCCTCGATCACGAAGATCCCGCCGAGCAGGATCAGCAGCACACCCGTGTTGGTCATGATCGCCAGGCCGGCGATCGCGCCGCCCAAGCCCAGCGAGCCCGTGTCGCCCATGAAGATGCTCGCCGGGAAGCTGTTGAACCAGAGAAAGCCGATGCACGCGCCGACCAGGCACGCAGCGAGGAATGTGAGGTCGGTGTCGCCACTGGTGATGAACGTGATCCCCACGTAGGCCAGCAGCACGATCGCCGCGCACCCGGCCGCGAGGCCATCCAGTCCGTCGGTCAGGTTGACGGCGCTCGTCGTGCCCGCGACGACCAGGTAGATGAACAGCACGTACAGCGGACCGAAGTCGATGCTGACGTCGGCCGGGCGCAGCCGCACGGAGGTGTTGATACCTGCCTTCTGCGTCGCGACCCACCACAGGCCGATCGAGATCGCGATCGTGACCAGGAGCTTGGTGCGCGCCCGCAGCCCGAGCGAGCGCCGGCGCACGATCTTGGTGTAGTCGTCGGCGAACCCCAGCAGCGCGCACGCGACCGCGGCGCCGAACACGCCCATCGCCTGCCAGCTGCGTGCCGACAGGATCACAAACGGGACGGCGACCGCGGCGAAGATGATGACTCCGCCCATCGTCGGCGTGCCGGCCTTGACCTGGTGGCCCTGCGGTCCCTCTTCGCGGATGTTCTGGCCAAATGACCTGACCCGCAGGAACTCGATGAACTTCGGGGCCAGGAACAGGGTGATCAGCAGCGACGCTGTTGCGGCGATCAGGACGCGTCCCGAGATCGACCCCGTGGTCGTCGCGGCGACGTGAAGCGCAGCGCCGCCGACAATCACGCGACGCCTGCCTCGAGCGCACGGCACACCACTTCCAGCCCGACGCCCCGCGACGCCTTGACGAGCACGGCGTCGCCGGGTGCCAGCAGCTCGGGCAGCAGCGACGCCGCCTCCTCGGCATCCGCGACCGGATACGCCTCACCGTCGAAGCGGTCGGTCATCGCAGCCGCGAGTCGGCCGACGGTGATCAGCACGTCGACCTCGGCAGCCTCGGCCGCCGCACCGATCTCCTCGTGGAACCGGCGCTCGTCTGGTCCGAGCTCGAGCATGTCGCCGAGCACCGCCACGCGACGTGGATGTGTATCGCGTGGGGCTGAGACGGCGAGGTCCTCGAGGGCGGCGCGCATCGACATCGGGTTGGCGTTGTAGCAATCGTCGATCAAGAGCACACCGTCGGGCAACTGCGCCCGCTGCCCCCGCCCCGGCGAGAGCTCGAGCTCGATGCGCCCGCTGGCGACCACGCCCAGCGCGCGAGCGGCCGCAACCGCGGCGAGCAGGTTGCGGCGCAGATGGGCCTGCGTGAACGGCACCTCGAGCTCGAGGCGGTCGTCGCCGAGCTCGATTTCGACGTGCTCGCCGTCGGCGGCCAGCAACCTGACGTCGCCGTCCTCGCCGAACGTCACGATCTCGAGGTCGTCGCGCAGGTGCGGCTCGAGCAACCCCTCGCCCGCCGGGATGACCGCCGTCGCTCCGGGCGCCAGACCCGCGATCAGCTCAGCTTTCGCCGCAGCGATCGCCTCGATCGTGCCGAGCAGCTCGAGATGAACGGGTCCGATGCTGACGATCACGCCGACGTCGGGCTCGGCGACCCACACGAGCTCAGCGATCTGGCCGGCGCCGCGCATCGCCATCTCGAGCACCAGCACCTCCGTTCCGGCGGGCGCGCCGAGGATCTCGAGGGGCAGCCCGATCTCGGTGTTGAAGTTTCCGCGCGACGCGATCGTGCGCCGGTGAGGGGCCAGCACGGCGTGCAGCAGGTCCTTGGTCGACGTCTTCCCGGTCGACCCAGTGACACCGATCACGCCCGCGCCCAGCTCACGCCGCCATGCCCTGGCCAGGCGCTGAAGCGCGCGCAGGGGATCTTCGGCCGCGAGCACGACCCCACGCTGCCCGAGGGTCGCAACGGCATGCGTCGGTGTCGTCAGCACGCCCCAGGCGCCGCTTGCAATCGCCTGCGCGGCGAACCGGCCGCCGTCCTCGGTGGCGCCGGGGAGCCCGACGAACAGATCACCCGGCCCCGTCTCGCGAGAATCGATCACCGCGCGCTCCGGACCCGCTTCGGCGTCGGGCGCCGCGACCAGGGTCGCGCCGGCGCAAACGGCGATGTGCTGTGCGCTCCAGGCTCTCATTGCGTTAGCGCCGCTGAGCGCAACACCTCGCGCGCAACCGTGACGTCGTCGAACGGGATCTTGTGGCCGCCACTGAACTCCTGCCCCTGCTCGTGTCCCTTGCCGGCGATCACGACGACGTCGCCGGCCGCCGCGCCGCCGATCGCCTCGGCGATGGCGCTGCGACGATCGACCTGGGCGCGGACGTCGCTGCCGGCCCCCTCGAGAATCTCGGCGAGGATCGCGTCCGGATCCTCTGACCTGGGGTTGTCGGACGTCACGATCACGCGGTCGGCCAGGCGCGTTGCGATCTCGCCCATCAGCGGGCGCTTTCCGCGGTCGCGGTCCCCGCCGCACCCGAACACGACGTACACCCGGCCGTCGGTGAGCGTGCGCGCCGCCGCGAGCACGTTCTCCAGTGAGTCGGGCGTGTGCGCGTAGTCGACCAGCACCGCAAACCCCTGGCCCTCGTCGACGGGCTCGAACCTGCCGGGCACCTGTCCTGCGTGCTCGATCGCGCCGGCGATCGTCTCCAGCCCGACCCCGAGGCGGTGTGCGGTGGCAAGCGCGCCGAGCACGTTGTAGACATTGAACATGCCTCTCAGCGGTGAGCCGATGTCGATGCGGTCATCGCCGACGAGCACCGTGAAGTGTGACCCGCTCAGGCCGGTCTCGACGTCGATCGCCCGGTAAGTGGCATCGCGATCGACAGCGAACGTAACCGCGTCCTGGACGGTGCCCGCAAGCCGCGCGCCATATGGATCGTCGACGTTAATGAGCGAGACGCCGGGCCCTGCCTCGAACAGCCGCTGCTTGGCCCTGAAGTAGTCCTCCATCGTCTCGTGGAAGTCGAGGTGGTCCTGGGTGAGGTTGGTGAAGATCGCCGCGGCAAAGTGCACGGCGTCGGCTCGGTGCAGTTCGAGCGCGTGCGATGAGACCTCGATCGAGCAGGCGCGATCGCCGGCGTCCACCATCTCGCGGAAGGTCCGCTGCAGATCGATGGCCTCAGGAGTCGTCCGCTGCACCTCGCGCTCATTACCGCCAATCACGCTCTTGACGGTGCCGAGCAGACCGGTCTGGAGGCCCGACGCCTCGAGCAATTCGCGGATCAGGAACGCGGTCGTGGTCTTGCCGTTGGTGCCGGTCACCCCGGTCACCTGCAGCGCCCCGGTGGGATCGCCGTAGAACGCCGCGGCGGCGGGCGCCATCGCCTCGCGCACGGACGGGACGCGAATCTCCGGAACTCCGAGGTCCAGCGCGCGCTCGACGACGAGCGCGACCGCTCCGCGCCCGATCGCATCGGGCGCGTAGTCGTGGCCGTCGCGCGTGAACCCGGGGACACAGAAGAACAGGGCGCCCGGTTCTACGGCCCGGTTGTCGTAGGCGAGGCTGGTGACCTCGATGTCCCGCGCCGCGGCCGGGGCACCGGCAATCACCTGGTGCAGCCGCATCGCGCGTCGAGTCTAGCCTGGGACCCGGCGGCGCCGAATGTGGTCTTCGATCAGCTGATGCGCAGCGCTGCAGGCCGCTCGGCCGCTGCGGGCCGCTCGGCCGCTGCGGGATCCGTTGCCGCCGGCCTCGAGGCCGGCGATCCGCCCCGGGCGGCCTCCAGCGCGTCGGCCAGCTCGAGCCATCCGTGGAACCGTCGCTCGACGCCGGGCGCGACCGAGAGCGAGCCCCGAATCGGCACGCCGTCGCGCTCCAAGTCCAGGATCACTCGCACACGCCCTCTCTCCACGGCCGCCAATATCACGCATCCGCGGCGTTTCCGCCCCAGGCATGCCCCCTAGCTTTCTGGGCCCAAGGCTCGTGATCTCGGGAATCAGAGAGCGTTTTAGTGGGTATGACCAATTAAACGGAGTCGTTCGGTTGGGCGGTAGTCCAGGACTTGGCGGGACGCATTCAATTACGAAGACGTGGGCGGGGCAGTGGCCGACAAGGCCTGCTCGTCGAGCGCGACCTGGAGCTGTCGGTGCTGGAGCACCGTCTAGCCGCCGCCTGCGATGGCGAGGGTGCGGTGGTCGTGATCGAAGCCTCCGCGGGCAAGGGCAAGTCGCGACTGCTGACGATCGCGGGCGATATGGCCCGCGAAGCGGGGATGCGGGTGCTTGGTGCGCACGGCTCAGAGCTCGAGCGCGATTTTCCGTTCGGCGTCGCGATCCAGCTGTTCGAGCCGCGGTGGATCGCCGCCGGCCCGGACGAGCGCGCAAGCTTGACCCAGGGACCGGCTCGGTGGGCGGCCGAGCTGCTGTCGGGGATCACGGCCGATCCGGGCGGACTGCCAGACGACCAGGGCTACTCGGTGATCCATGGACTGTTCTGGCTCGCCGCCAATATGATCGCGCCGGGGGAGCGTCAGGCGCAGCCGGTGCCGCTGGCGATGCTCGTCGACGACCTGCAGTGGGCCGATCGCCCGTCGCTTCGGTTCCTGGCTTACCTGGCTGATCGCATCGCCGACCTTCCGCTGCTGCTCGTGGCCACCGTCCGCCAGGGCGAGGAACCAGCCGACCAGCGGGCCTTGATGGCCCTGCGAGAGACCGCCGACGACTCGCTCCTGCGCCTTGATTCGCTCAGTGACGAGGGCGTCGCCGCGATCGTCGTGTCCCATCTCCCGGACGCCGATCCGGCCTTCTGCGAGGCGTGCGCGCGAGTCACCGGCGGCAACCCGTTCTTGCTGGTCGAGTTGATCGATCAGGTGCGCGCCGACGGCTCGCGACCGAATTCCGCCACCGCCAGGCGCCTGGCGGAGATGGCACCCGAATCCGTGCTCAACGCCGTCGTCGCGCGCCTCGGGGCGATGCCCGACTCGGCGCGCGCGGTCGCATCCGCGGTCGCCGTCCTCGGCGACGGCGCCAGTCTCGCACAGGTTGCGACGTTCACTGGACTCGACCTCGACGCCGCCTCGCGCGCGGCCGACCTGCTCTCGGCCGTGCACCTGTTTCACCCGGGCGCGCCGCTGTCTTTCGTGCACCCTTTGACAGCGTCGGCCGTGAGAACCTCGATGTCACCGCTGCACAGCGGCGAGGCGCACCGCCGCGCGGCGGCGATCCTTCACGAACAGGGCGCCTCAGACGAAGCGGTTGCTGCGCACCTGCTCGTGGCGCCGCCGGCTTCGGACTCCTCCGCAGTGGAGGTACTTCGGTCCGCGGCGCGCAAGGCGATCGCCAGCGGAGACGCCGAGAGCGCGGTGCGGATGCTGCGGCGGGCGCTTGCAGAGCAGCCCGCGGCCCAGCTATATCCGGGAGTCCTCGGTGAGCTCGGAGAGGCCGAGCTATCGGCCGGGATGCCACAGGCCACGGAGCGCATCGAGGCCGCGATCGGAGCGACGGCCGACCCCGCTCGCCGCGGACAGCTTTCGCTGGCCCGCGCCAGGGCCTTGTACGCCGACGGCCGTTACCGCGAGGCCGCCGAGACGCTGGCCGCGTCGCTGAAGGAGATCAACGGCGACGATCCCTCGCTGACGGATGAGCTGGAGGCGGTCTACACGGCCGCGGCGTCACTCGTCCCAGAGCTCGCGGAAGACGCTCTGCGCCGCGGCGAGCGCTTGTTCTTGAGGGCTGCGCAAGCCCCCACCGGCGCCCAGCGCGCGGCGCTCGCCCACGTCGC
>DASYFZ010000366.1:0-3518 GCA_036000295.1 Solirubrobacteraceae bacterium | reverse complement strand
GCCGTCAAGACCACCTACACCCAGCAGCTGACGTTCGGCTACCACGCCAGCGCACCCGCCGGCCCGGTGTACCCGGGCGGCGTCGTCCGCACCGGCCAGCCGCTCTTCCTGCAGCTCGTCCACAGCGCGCTCGTGCGGGTGGACTACCGCTTGAACACTTCCGCTCCGGCCTCGCTGTCGGGCACCCAGAAGGTCATGCTGCAGTTGACCGGACCGACCGGCTGGACCCGCAGCTTCCAGCTCGTCGGACCCACCCACTTCACGGGCGCCAGCGCCTCGAGCGTCGTCACTATCGACCTCAAGCAGCTGCAGTCGGTGCTCTCCCGAGTGCAAAAGCTGACCGGCATCTCGGCCGACTCCGGCTACACGATCGCCGTCGTCCCGAGGGTGCACGTCACCGGCACGCTCGCGGGCCAGCCGATCAACACGAGCTTTGCGCCGCGGCTGAGCTTCCAGCTCCAGGGCATGCAGCTGCAGCCGGGCGCCGGCAGCGGCCAGTCCAGCGGCGGCTTCGCCCCCAGCCAGAAGGGCTCCGTGGCGGGCATCGCCACGACGACCAACACGCTCGGGATCGCCGGCCACTCGCTGTCGGTCCAGACGATCCGCTGGGCCGCGCTCGGCGGTTTCCTGCTTGCGCTCGCGGTCGCCCTCGGCACGCTGATCTTCCGTCGCAGCCAGCCGTTCGAGGAGGCGGCGCGTATCCAGGAGCAGTACGGCCACCTGATGGTTCCGATCATCAACGCCGAGGATCTCGGCTGGCCGCCGATCGACGTGCCCAACATCAAGGCGCTGGTGCGCCTCGCCGAGTCCGGTGAGCGTCTGATCCTGCACCACCGTGGCGCGGGCGTTGACACTTACCTGGTCAACGACGAGGGCACCGTGTACCGCTACCAGGCCAAGCCGATCAAGGTCGTCTGGCAGGAGTGGGCAAAGGCCCCCGTGGAGGAGCTCGAGCCCGCGGAGGAGGCGGTGGAAGCCGCCGCCGCGTAGAACCTTCGCCCCGCCTGCGGGCGGGGCGATTGGGATCTACCAAAAAGGGGAATCTCGGCTTTCGACCGGAGCATCACGGACAATCCCGGCCGGCAGATCTTTGTCCAAATGTCGATATTGGTTTGACCACCCTGCGTCGATCCTTAAGACCATGAAGCCACTCATCGGTGTCACGACTTCAGAGCTTCGCCCCGGCGAGCTCGCGACGCTGCGCCGCCACGGCGAACCGCCGCACGCTGAGATGGCACTCGGGATCACCTACGCCCGCGCCGTCGAGGCCGCCGGCGGAGTGCCCGTCGTGATGCCCCCGCTCGACGCAGCCGCGATTCCAGCGCTTGTCGGCCGGCTGGACGGACTGCTGCTTTCGGGCGGACCCGACCTGGCTCCTGCCGCCTATGACCAGCGGCCGCACGTCGAGCTGGGATCAACGGAGCCGCGCCTCGACGCGTTCGAGTACGCGGTCGTCCGCGAGGCGCTGAAGGTGGGGCTGCCGATCCTCGGCATCTGCCGCGGCGCGCAGGCGCTCAATGTCGCCCGCGGTGGCACCCTGCACCAGCATCTCCCCGACCTGCCTGACACCGCGCTGACCCACCGGCAATGCGAAGCCGGCGAATCGATCACGCACGACGTCGAGATCGTTGCCGGCACCAAGTTGCGGCGCATCGTCCGCTCGGCGCGACTCGGAGTGAACTCCTTCCACCACCAGGCCGTGGACCGTCTTGGCGAAGGCCTGCGTGTGTCAGCGCGAGCGTCCGACGGGACGATCGAGGGGATCGAGGACCCCAGGCGGCCGTTCGTCCTCGGCGTCCAGTGGCACGCCGAGATGCTGCTCGCAGAGCGGTCGCACCGCCTGCTGTTCGAGGGGCTCGTTACCGCCGCTGCCGGCGTCACGCCGCTGCCAGTGGCACAGCCGCTCGCCGCATAGGGACTTCGCGCAGGTTTAGCTCCACCCACCGGTGAGCGCAACCATCACGCTAGCGAGCACGAGCATCGCGAAGGCGAAGCAGATGAGGATCCGCGTCTCTTTCCAGGCGGTAGCCGACATGCTCGCGTGATCGGCTGATCGCATCCGGAACTTGACAGATCGCTGGCGCATTGCTCACCCCGCGCACCACATAGGATTCGTGGTCAATGAACGTCGCACGGGCTGCCGGACTTGCATACCGCGAGCAGGGCCCCGCGGACGGGCCGCCCGTGCTGCTCGTCCACGGCTACCCGGAGTCCTCGTACATGTGGCACCACGCGCTCCCGGCATTGGGCGACGCGGGCATGCGCGCGATCGCTCCCGACCTCGCGGGGTACGGCGATTCCGAGCCCGACCCGCCGGGCACGTGGGAGCGCCACGTGGATTCGCTGCAGCGGCTCGTCGACTCGCTCGGGCTGGGTCCGGTCGCGCTCGTGACCCACGACTGGGGAGTCCTGATCGGGCTCCGTTGGGCGTGTGATCACCCGGCCTCGGTCACAGCGCTGGTGATCTCCGACGGCGGCTTCTTTGCCGACCGCCGCTGGCACGACCTGGCCAACGTGATGCGAACCCCGGACGACGGCGAACGACTCGTGCGCTCGTATGAGCGCGAGCCGTTCGGGCAGGCGCTGCGAGGGCTGTCGCCCGGAATGACCGACGAGGCGCTGGCCGAGTACTGGAAGGGCTTCGCCGACGACACCCGGCGTCTCGGCCATCTCGAGCTGTACCGGTCGGGGGACTTCGAGAAGCTCGCCCCATACGAGGGCTGCCTCGGCGGGCTCGGGGTGCCGGCGCTGATCCTGTGGGGCGGTCAGGACCAGTTCGCCGGCGTCAAGATGGCGCAGCGCTTTGCCGACGAGCTGCCCGGATCTGAGCTGAAGGTGTTCGACGACGCGGGGCATTTCGTGTGGGACGACGAGCCGCAGCGGACGACCGAGGCGCTCGTCGAGTTCCTGTCGCGGCATCTGGGCCGGAGCGACACCTGAGCCCAGTCTTGGACGCGACGGCGGTCCGCGCCGGGTGGGTCGACCCCGATCCAGCTGCTGCCGCCGGCTACCTGGCTGCGGTAGGGTGACGTCCGAGTGGTAGACGAGGGGTTGCCGATCGCGTACGAGGTCCTCGAGCGGGGCGTGCTCGTCTACGCCGCCGACGGCGAGCAGGTCGGCACCGTCGATCACGTCATCGCCGCACCCGAGCTCGACATCTTCCACGGGATCGTGCTGAAGACCGGCATCGGACCGAAGTTCGTCGCCGCCGACCAGGTCGCATCGCTGCACGAGCGTGGCGTCGACCTGCGAATCGACGCGTCCGAGATCCGATCGCTCCCCCACCCGCAGGGGGCTGCGCCGGCCTTCCGCGACCGCGAGCCCGGCGTCAAGCCCCATGGGTGGCAGAAGTTCGTCGACAAGCTCACCGGCAAGGGGCCGCTGGACCGCAACTGGTCCAAAGAGGACTGAGCCCGCCCGAGCGACACCCTGGGCAGTTAGTACCGCATATATCGGCACAAGGTGCCTTTGTCGGCCGGAGCCGCGACGAACGTTGACCCGGGATCGGTCCTACGAAC
>DASYFZ010000331.1:0-3706 GCA_036000295.1 Solirubrobacteraceae bacterium | reverse complement strand
GCGATCACCGCGCCGGTCATGCTGTAGGCACCGCCCATCAGCACGACCGCAAGCAGCGTGATCGAGTCCTGGGTGGTGAACGTCAGTGAGTTCAGGTACCGGAAGCTGCCGGCGACCAGGCCTCCGGCGACACCGGTGACGAACGACGCGAGCGCGAAAGCCCAGAGCTTGTAGAAGGTGGTGTTGATGCCGGCCGCGAGCGCGGCCGATTCGCTCTGGCGGATCGCCGCCCATGCTCGTCCCGGGCGCCCTCGGATGTGGAAGAACACCAGCGCGAACATCAGGATCGCCACGACCATCGAGTAGCGGAAGAACGCTGGATCGGTGGTCGCGATCGACGGCCGGCGGATCGGCGGAATGTGGACGGTGCTCCCGTCGTATCCGGTGAAGCCACTACCGCCGTTGGGGAAGTTGATCGTGGTCAGCACGACCGTGATCGCGCCCGCGAGCATCAGCGTGATCAACGCCAGGTACAGGCCGCTCAGGCGCAGCGCGGGAAGCCCGACCAGCGTTCCCAGCCCCATCGTGATCAGACCCGCGCCCAGCAGCACAAACGGGTACGAAAGCCCGGTGGCAAACAGAAGTCGCGCGGCCACCCAGGCGCCGAGCGCGAGCACGGCGCCCTGACCGAGCGAGACCATGCCGACGCGGCCGACGAGCAGCCCGAGGCCGAGTGTGACGATCGAATAGATCGCCACCTGCGTCCACGCATCGACGTAGTAGAGGCTGAAGATCGATGGAATCAGCAGCAGCGCCGACAGCACCAGCGCCCCGGTCACCGCGGGGCGCACGAGCGAGCGTGGCTCGATGCGGGGTCGCCGCGGTGACTGCCGATTCCCTACTTCGGCCGCCGTGCCCTCGCCGCCGCCGGTCGAGTCATCCGCGGTCTTCACACCGGCAGATTCCAAGCCTAAAGCCTCCCCTGTCCAATGGCGCGGGCCATCAGACCCCTTGACGGCCCACCGAGATCACACGGCGGCGGCTGAGGAACAGCAGCGCGATCGCGGCAACCACGAACGGCGTCATGTCGCGGTACGTGCTCAGCGACGAGATCGGGGTCAGCTCGGCGGTGATCACTCCGATCACGATCGCGGCTGCGAATGTGATCGGGATCGAGCGAAGCCGTCCGACCAATGTGGCCGCCAGCGTCGAGATGACCAGGAACGTCAGGGCCGTGGCGTCGAGCGCGACAAGGTCGGAGAGCAGCACGCCGGCCACGCCCGCCAGGCACCCGCAACCGAACCAGGCTGCCGCGGTCACCCTTCGTACGGGAACGCCGAGCGACGCGGTGATCTCGCGGTCGTTGGCCATCGCGCGCATGGCCGTGCCGAGCTTCGTGAATCGTAGAAACGCAGCTGCCACCACGGTTACGACCAGGCCCAGCACCAGCGCGAGCACATTGGTGTATGTGACCGAGATCTGCCCGACCTGGAACGTGTTGTTGTCGGTCGGAACGGTGAGCGCGCGCGAGGCGCCCCCGCTCGAGGGCCATAGCAGGTCCATGACCCCGAGCAGGATCAGTGCCAGGCCCAGCGTCGCGGTCGCTTTGACCAGCGGGTCGCGCAGCGCGAGCGCCGGGCCGAACACCATTCCGTAGGCGAGCGTCAACAGCCCGCCCACCAGCACCGCCACCACGAACGCGGGCCAGAAGCCCACGCTCGAGTGGTTGATCAGCTGCCACGCGATGAAGGCGCCGAACGCACCGATCGCACCGAACGCCAGGTTCAGCACGCCGGTGGCCCGATAGAGGACGACCATGCCGACCCCGGACAGAGCGTAGACGCCTCCGAGCGACAACCCTGTCACCAGGAACTGCTCTACGTCAGTCCAAGTCGGCATTGGTCCTCAAGCGCCCTCTTCGCGTTAACCCTACTCCTACGACGTCGGTGGATTCGTCGACGCCGCCGTGCCCGCCGCCTTGCGGTACTGGGCGATCTGCGGGTCGGCCGACGACACGTTGAAGCATTGCTGCGCTGTCACCATCTTCCCGTTCTCCGGGGTCGTGGTGAAGTCCGCGTTGTTCGGGATGTGCAGCGGGTAGTCGCCGTACACCCACGGCTGGCAGAGCAGCTCGGTCTTCTGATCCTTGATCGCCTTGAACGCCGCATTGACGTTCTTGAGGCTGTAGTCGTTGTTCTTGATGGTCTGCAAAGCGCCGACCGAGAACTTCCCGAGCAGGTAGCCCATCTCGGTGAACGAGCCGAGGCCGCTGGTGGCCGATCCGTACTGCTTGAGGATCGCCTTGTAGAGCTGCATCTCCGGGCCGTTGTGGTCGTCGGGCGAGGTCAGCTCGGCGTTGACGAACAGCTTGTGATTCCACTTCGGTCCCAGCATGCTGGCCAGGAAGTCCGTGTTGCACGGGGTCGAGCAGCCCCAGCCCTTGACGCGGTCCTCGAGGCCGAGCTTCTGCGCAGCCTCCAGGATCGGCAGCGCCTCGGGCGGGGTGAAGTTCAGCACCACCCAGCCGTTGGAGCCGGCCTTGTTGACCAGGTCAAGCGCGACCGAGTTGGCGTCGTTGATCGGCACGTTCTCGGTCAGCGCCGTGATCGGCACGTTCGCCGCCTTGGCCAGAGCCGTCGGGCCGGCCGCGATGTAACCGGTGCCCGGCACGTTTGACTGCACGAACACGATCTTCGACGGCTTCTGGCTGAGCCCGTACTGCACGGCGCCGTCAGAGCTGTAGCGCGGTCCCATGTTGACCGCCGCGCTGTTGGGTGTCGACCAGCACTCGGGCGCGATTCCGGCGCCCATTTCGTAGATCCCCAGCTGCTTCCAGTAGCTCTGGTCGATCGTGCATTCGAGCAGGTCGAACACGCCGACGATTCCGACCACGTGGTCTGACTGGATCAGCTTCTTCGCGGCCGCCGCGATCTGTGGCGGCTGCGTCTGGTCGTACTCGACGAACAGCTTGACCGGGTGGCCGTTGACGCCGCCGTTCGCGTTGACGCAGTTGTAATACGCGGTGATCATGTTCGGCCCGTCGCTGAAGTCCGTGCCGGGCTGCTTGGTGTCGATCGTCCCGATGTTGATCGGCGACCCCGTGGCCTTGACACCAGCCTTCGGCCCACACGACGAGGTGTCGCTCGACCCGGTGCTTGCGGTGGTAGAGCTGGTCGAGCTCGTGCTGCCGCCGCTGCTCGCGGCGGGGGCGCTGCTGGTACTACTGCTGCTACTGCCACATCCAGCTAGGATCGCCGCGCCCAAAACAGCAGCCAGTGCGACCAACAGGCGCACGCGCGGCACGTACTCAGACAACCTCACCGATCTCTCCTCCTCGAGTGATCCACGATTAAACCCGCCCCGGTTTTGCGAAGCGCGGGCCGCGATACTAATCGCGCCGCCGGTTGTATGCAAGACATCCCTAACTTGACCCCAAAGAAGCCTTCTCGGGCCTTTTCTTGACATTTCTGCATACAGGGATCGCGCGGCGCTAGAGTCCCGGCCCGACGGAGCCGTGACGCGCACGCCTCGGGGCGTGGGGCCGGCGCGGAGGGTGAGGAGCAGGCGAGTCAGATGGCGAACCAGGCCAGCAGATCCCAGATGATGCGGGCGCTGCTGCGTCTGCGCGAGCTGATCCTCAGCGGCGAGTTCGAGCCGGGCGAGCGGATGAGCGAGCTGCCGCTCGTGGAGCGTCTCGGCGTGTCGCGCACGCCGCTGCGCCTGGCGCTGGCCACGCTCGAACACGAGGGCCTGCTGCGAAACCTCT
>DASYFZ010000270.1:0-17132 GCA_036000295.1 Solirubrobacteraceae bacterium | reverse complement strand
GAGAGCTCGTCCACGAACGTGGTCCGCTGGGCCTTGAACCCGACGGTGTCGACGTTGGCCAGGTTGTTGGCGGTCACGTCGAGCATCGTCTGGTGCGCTTCCAAGCCGCTGATCGCGGCGTACATGCCTCGCATCATCGGGGCATCACTTCCTTTCGCGGCCTCCTCGCAGAGGTCCAGCCGGGGGTGTGTTGTGTTACCGCGTTCGTCATGCGATCACGGCGCTGTCGATGTTTGTGAACACGTGCTCGCGCATGTGCTCGGATCCCACCGCCGTGATGACGGTGTTGTTCGAGACGGACACCACGTAGGCGGTGCCGTCCACGAAGACCACGGAGTCCCGTGACCCCTTGCCTGCCGCGCGCGACACGCCGTTGGTGAGCCGGTCGAGAATCGACTGGCTCAGCTGGATGCCGCGCTGGCGCAGACGGTCCAGCGCGTGGCGCGAGAAGCGCGGCGGCTGGCCCGCCGTCGTGCGCTGGGCCAGCACCTCGGCGAACGACGGTCCCGTGAGGGCCGCGGTCGCGCTCGATGCAGGCGCCGCCGGGGCGGTCGGCGTGACCAGCCCGGGAGAGATCAGCGCAGGGTTTTGGACAGGGGAGCTCACGACACTTGTTCCTGATCGGTCAGGAGACCTCGCTCACGCCGGATGGCGCGATGCCGGTGTCGCCGTTGACGGTGAGAGTCGGCCCGGAGGTCGTGAAGTCGACCTTCTGGACGACGCCGGTGCCGCTGTTGCCCGCGGGGTCGACGTAGCTGACCGTGTGGCCGAGCAGCGCCAGCGCCTGGGTGGCCTGACTGGCCGTGGCGCTCTGCGCGGTCGACTGCGCGGTGTTGGTCTGCTGCTCGAGCGAGGTGAACTGGGCGAGCTCTGTGACGTACTGCGTCGGGTCGCTCGAGTTCGGGCTCATCGGGTTCTGGTTCTTGAGCTCGGCCATCATCAGCTGCAGGAACTGGTCCTTGCCCAGCAGCGAGCTCGTCGCCGACGTGTTGGACGTCGGGCTGGTGGAGGTGGTAGTCGTGCCGGTGGCGGCCGCGGGTGTGACTGTGCTCATGGGTCGTTTCCTTGTCTGTTCCGTGCCCGTCAGGCGAGCACGTTCACGAGTGCGCCGTTTGGCAGCACGATGGTCGTGGGCTGGGAAGCTCCGTCGTCGCCGGTCGACGCGGCGTCGTTGTCGCCGGTGCTCCGTCCTGACGGGGAGGTGTCGCCGCTGTTGCCGGCCGAGCCGCGCTGGTCACCGCGCGTCTCGATGTCCAGCCGCAGCAGGTGCAGACCTGAGTTCTGCAGCGAGCGGCGCAGATCGTCGCCACTCTGCTGCATCGTCTGTGCTGCGGCGGAGTGGTCGGCGATGACCTTGGCGATGATGCCGTCCGACGTCTTCTGCAGGTGGATCGTGATCTGGCCCAGCGTCGCGGGCGAGAGCTGGATCTTGGCCGCAGAGAAGCCTTGCCGCGCACCGAGCTCGATGGTGGTCTGGACCGTCTCGACGGCCTCGCTGAGGCCGATGCCGTAGCGGGCCGGGCCGGTCGCCGCCGCGCTGGCGAAGCTCGGCGCCGTCGCAGCGGTCTGCGGGCCGGCCGCCGCCGCCAGGCCGGGCGTCGGCGTGGTCGCGTTCGCGGCCTGCGTCGGCGCCGCCTGCGCGGGCTTTGACTGTGCGTCGACGACCACACCGCGGAGCTGTGATTGATCCGCCTGTGGCTGAGGCTGACCGCCGGTGCCGTTCTGGCCACCATCTCCCGCACCTGTACCTGCGCTCGGCGCTTGCGCCTGCGCGGTGGTGGCCGTGGTGGCGGGGGCGTTGCTCGGCGCATCGCTCTGCGCCGCGGCGCCGGGGCCGGCGGTCTTGGCGGTGTGCCTCGCGGCCGGCGCGCCTGTCTGACCGGCCGCGGCGGTCGCCACGGCGGTGGTCTGCGCCGCGGCGGTGTCCGGGCCGGGGATCGCCGTCGGGGCGGTCGCGGCTGCCGTTGCCGGCTGCTGCGCGGTCTGCGTGCCGGTCGGCTGTACGGCCTGGAGAGCAGCCGCGGTCCCCTGGGATGCACCGGCTTGCTGCCCGGCATCCGTGGGGACCGCGGTCGCCTCCGAGCCCGACTCGCTCAGCTGGTCCGCCGCCGTCGTGGTGACATCAGCTGACACTGACGCGAGAGGCGCCGATGCCGGCTTGACGGTGGCGGGGATGAAGTTGTTGCTCTGGGTGCCGTCGCCGGCCGTGGGCTGCGCGGAGTCCCCAGGGCCCGAGCTCGTGGGCAGGGCGGTCGTCGCCGCCTGGCTCACGACCGCGGCTTCGCCCGCGGCGGCCGCGGTGGCCGGTGCCGGCTGCGGCTGCTCGGCCGCAGGCGTGGCAGCCCGCGCTGCGTCGGAGTGCGCAGTCGCATTCGAGGCGGCCGTGGCCTCGCCACCGGGCGTCGTGCCCGCGTCCGCCGACTTGTGCGAGTGGTGGCCGTTAGCGGCTCGGTGCCCATCGCTTGAGCGGCGACCGCCGGAATCGCCGGTGGTCTTGTGCTGGCCTTCCGCATGTGCGGTCCGGGCCACGTGGTGATCGAGAACGCTCGAGAAAGCGGGCGTCTCGCTGCCGGCTCCCGGCGGTCCAGACCCGCCTACCGACGTTCGCGCCGTTCGTGTCGCTGCCGCTTGCGCGGCGCCCGCCACGGGCGCGGTGAGTGTTTGGCTCATGCTGCTCTTCTCCTGAATCCGTTTATGGCCATCTCGTCGAGCAGCAGGCCCTCGCGGCGAGCGACTTCACGCTCGTGGTCAGCGCGACGGGTCTCCTTCAGGCGTTCAAGCGCCTGTCGTTCCATCGCGGCCACGGTCAGCGCGTCACGCCTCCGATCGAGCTCGAGCTCCTGACGGTGCAGATCGCGGCGAGTGGCCAGGTGGGCCTGCTCACTGCGCTCGAGGTAGGCCTGACGCGCCATCAGCTCACCGGCCGTAGCCGCTGCGCCGGTGCCGTTGCGCTGCTCGGTCTGAGCCTGCGCAACGCGGTCGGCGGCGGCCTGCTCCTGCTCTTCGCAGAGGCGATGGGCCACCATTGCGCCCGCGAGCTCCTCCTTGGCGACGTCTTCACGACGCTCGCGGAGGGCACGTATGCGTTCAAGCCTGAAACGGAACGAAGTCCCGGTCATGGTCGTGTAGTCGGCCGCTTTGCGGGGTTTTCGAGCGCTGTGGACGCTTGTACGACCGCTATGCGGTCAGCCGCAGGGAGGGGATCGCGACCGGTGCGGTCGTGACGCCGCCGGCTGGGACCCCAGGCGGCGGCCCCACCGCCGGATGTGCGCCGGTGTCGATGACGTCGCCAGTCAAGACGACCGGCGAGGCAAGCTCGTGCGCCAGCGCAAGCAGCTCGGCGTCGGCGTCCTGCAGCGTGCTGGGCTCGTGCACCTGCTGGCGCAGGAAAGCATCGATGCGCGGGCGCAGGATGATCGCGGAGTCGAGCAGTGGGTCGGTGCCGCGCTGGTAGGCGCCGATCGAGATCAGGTCTTCCTTCTCCTTGTAGGCGGCGAGCGCTGAGCGCAGCCGCGTGCCGGCGTCGCGAACCTCGGGAGTGGCGATCTCGCCGATCAGTCGCGACACGCTCTGGAGCACGTCGATCGCCGGATAGTGGCCGGTGTGCGCGAGCGAGCGGGTGAGCACGACGTGTCCGTCGAGGATCGAGCGCACGGCGTCGGCGATTGGCTCGTTCATGTCATCGCCGTCGACGAGCACGGTGTAGAGGCCGGTGATCGATCCTTGTGGGCTGGTCCCGGCGCGCTCGAGCAGCTGCGGCAGCAGTGCGAACACGCTGGGCGTGTAGCCGCGGGTGGCGGGCGGCTCACCGATCGCCAGGCCGACCTCGCGCTGGGCCATCGCAAACCGGGTCACGGAGTCCATCATCAGCATCACGTCGGCGCCCTGGTCGCGGAAGTGCTCAGCGATCGCAGTCGCCGTGAACGCCGCGCGGATCCGCACGAGGGCGGGCTGGTCCGACGTCGCAACGACGACCACGGAGTGGCTGAGCGCGTCGCCCAGGTCGCGCTCGATGAACTCGCGCACCTCTCGGCCTCGTTCGCCGACGAGCGCGATCACGTTGACCTGGGCGGTGGTGGAGCGCGCGATCATGCCCAGCAGCGAGGACTTGCCGACGCCCGAGCCGGCGAAGATGCCGAGGCGCTGGCCGCGCCCGCAGGGGACCAGAGTGTCGAGCGCGCGGACGCCGAGCCCGACGCGGTCGGTGATCCGCGGGCGCTTGAAGGCATCCGGCGGTGCACTGGTGGTGCTGCGCGTCAACACGCTGTCGGGGGTCGGCATCCCGTCGAGGGGGTTGCCCAGCCCGTCGATCACGCGGCCCAACAGCGGCTCGCCGACGGCGACGCGAAACGGCCTGCCGGTCGGGTTGACGACCGTGCCGGGCCCGATTCCGTGAAGGTCGCCGAGCGGCATCAACAGCGTGCGACCGCCGCGAAATCCGACCACCTCGGTGGCGACGACGGGGCGGTCACGGCCTTCGCCGACCATGCACACCTCGCCGATCTCGACTTGCAGACCGGTGGCCTCGATGATCAGGCCGATCAGATCTGACACGCGGCCGCGGCGCTTGGAGAGGTCGGCTTCCTCGATCGCCTGCGCGATACGGGCCAGGCTGCCCGAGGCGCCGGGCTGGTCAAGCTGCATGCGGGGACTCCGGTGACAGCGCAGCCATCGCGATCTCCCTCGCTCGGGCCAGCTGAGTGGACAGACCGGCATCGATGTCCCCCGCCTCGGTGCGGGCGATCGCCCCGCCCCGGCCGACCCGGCGGTCCGCCTGGACACTCAAGTGCTCGATTCCGCCGAGCTGAGCGCAGAGGTTCTCGACCGAGTCCGAGACGAGCTCGAGGTCGGCGGGGTTCACTACGAGCGTCACGTGGCGGCGGTCGATCAGGTGGCGCAGCGCGTTGCGTGCGACGTCGACCACGCGCTCGGGCTCAACGGCGATCGTTCCGGCGAGGATCTGCTCGGCGATGCGGATCGCCAGGTCCACGGCGTCCTGCTCGGCCTCGGCCGCGAGCTGCGCGCGAAGCTCGTTGACGGCGCCGGCCGCGGCGGCGAGGGCGGCGAGCGCCGGCTGCGCGGCCTCCTGGGCCGCGGCGATTCCGGCTGCGCGGCCTTCGGCCTCGCCGGCGGCGCGAGCCTCGTCGCGGATCCGGTCGGCCTCGGCGCGGACGGCCGACAGCACGTCGGCGATGTCCTCCGCGCTCCCCGGGGGAGGGGCGTCGAGCTGCTGGAAGGCGTAGCTGGCCACGGGCGCTTCGGCCTGCTGGCGCGGATCAGACGACAGCATCTTCTTCGCCGCGCGAGAGGACGACGGCGCCGGCTTCCTCGAGCTTGCGCACGATTGCCACGATCCGTCCCTGGGCCTCTTCGACCACGCGCTTTCGCTGCGGCGGCTGGAATTCCATTTCCTCGGTCAGCATCTGTGCGCCGCGCTCAGACATGTTGCCGAGGATGCGGTCCTTGACCTCGTCGGACACGCCGCGCAACGCCAGTGCCAGATCCTTCTGGTCGGCCTCGCGCAGGATCATCTGGATCGCGCGGTCGTCGAGCTTGATGATGTCCTCGAAGACGAACAGGAGGCGCCGGACCTCGACCGCGAGCTCCTCGTCGGTCTCGGTCAGCGAGTCGAGCACGTTGCGCTCGGTCGAGCGGTCGGTGTGGTTGAGGATCTCGGCCAGCGACTTGATCCCGCCGGCCGCGGAGTACTCCTGCTGGACGACGGTGTCGAGCTTCTGGCGCATGACGTCCTCGACCTGCTTGACGACGTCCGGGGAGGTCTCGCCCATGCGCGCGATCCGCAGCGCGATCTCGGCCTGGTCGGAGTCAGGCAGGTTGGAGAGCACCTGCGAGGCAAGCGTCGTGTGCAGGTTGGCGATCACCAGCGCGATCGTCTGCGGCGACTCGTTGCGAAGGAACGTGACCATCTGCTCGGGCGGCGTCTTGCGCAGGAACTCGAACGGACGACGCTCAATCACCGTCGACATCCGCCCGATGATCTCCAGCGCCCGCTCCGGGCCCAGGGCGCGCTCGAGCACCTCGCGGGCGTAGTCGACGCCGCCGGCGTTCAGCGAGTCATAGGCCGTGACGGTGGCGGCGAGCTCCTCGAGCACGCTGTCCGAGGTACCGGGGTCGACGCGCTGGAGCTTTGCCATCTCCAGCGAAAGCGCCTCGATCTCGTCGTCGCGCAGGTGCTTGAAGACCTGAGCGGCGCGCTCGGTGCCAAGCGAGATCAGCAGCACCGCTGCCTTGCGCCGGCCCTTGACGGCGGCGCGGCGGGCGGGTGATGCGCTGGGCGCGGCAGGGGCCAGCTGCTCGAGCTCGGTGGACATTTAGTCCTCGCTCATCCAGGCCCGCACCTGCTGGGCGACGCGATCGGGCTCGCGCTCAACCAGCTGCTCCACCTGGCGTCGAGGGACGTTGGCGGGCGCGGCGAGCACCTGCGTGTCGCCGCCGCCGCTCAGCGCCGCCAGCGGTCGCGGAGTCTCGAGCTCGCGCAGCCAGGTCGGCTGCCCGAAGGACTCGCGCTCGCGGCGCTTGATCATGCGCGTCATGAAGAACAGGAAGATCAGGGCGCCGAGGCCGACGAGGGCGTACTTGGCGTAGCCGAGCATCTTGTTCGGAGTCGCCACGGGCGCGGTGGTGGTGGGCTTGGCGAACGTGATCTGAGAGATCGAGATCGTGTCGCCGCGCTTCGCGTTGAGGCCCACGGCGCCGGCGACGGCCGACTTGATCGCGGCCAGAGAGGCGGCGGGCACCGACTTGTCGACGAGCACCGACACGGTCTGGCTCTTCACCGCGCCTGGTGCGATCACCGCGTGGGTGACGGTCTTGTCGACGCCGAAGGTGGTGCTGTTGGTCTTGTTCTTGTAGTTGGAGGCGCCACCGCCGGCCGTCTGGGCCGCCGCGGGGATGTTGCCCGCCGTGCCGGCCACGCCGCCGGTGCCGCCGGCGCCCTTGAGCGACTCGTTCTGGGTCTGGGTCTGAAGCGCGACGCCCTTCTTGCCGTAAGTCAGCGTGTCCGAGGTAGCCTGGTTGGCGTCGACGATCCCGTTGACCTGGACTTCGGCCTTGTTGGGCCCGAGCGTCTGCGTGAGCATTGCCCCGACCTGAGCTTCGGTCAACGAGTCGTACTTCTGGTTGGCGGCCTGCGCCGAGAGCACCGTGCCGTCAGCGCCCGTGCCGTCGGAGTTGGGCCACAGCGGCGTGCCCGAGGAGTCGGTGATCGTGACCTTGTTGAGCTGCAGCCCCGGGACGCTCGAGGCGACGAGCTGCGCGATGCCCTTGACCGAGTTGGGGTCAAGCGTGGTGGAATTGGACAGCAGCACCGCCGCGCTGGACGCCTGCGAGCTGTCTGAGAAGAGCTGGTCCTGAGGGTTGGGCAGCACGAGCTGCACCTGTGCCGAGCTGACTCCCTGGATGCCCTCGATCGTCTGGTCGAGCTGGCCCTCCAGCGCGCGCTGGTAGGTGATCTGCTGCTGGAAGTTCGAGGCGCCGAGCTGCTGCTTGTCGAACAGCTCGAAGCCGGGCTGCGAGGTGCCGTTGAGCAGTCCCGCCGTGGCCAGCGCGATCCGCGCCTCGCCCGTCTTGTCGGACTGGACGGCAATTGCGGTGCCGTTGTTCTGGATCTCGTAGCCGATGCCCTTGGTCGACAGCGTGCTCGTGATCTTTCCCGTCTGGGTGGGGTCCACCCCGGTCATCAGCGTCGAGTAGCTCGGCTTGGAGGCGAAGTTCATGATCAGGACCAGGAAGACGATGGCCGCGGCGGCAGCGCCACCGACCATCGCCCAGCCCTTGGGGGTCATCTTGGATGCGAGCTGTCCGAAGTTCATGTGTTGTTAGACCTGGGTCTGGAAGATGTTCTGGGTGGCGTCTACGAGCTTGGTGCGAATCTGCGAGGCGAGGTCCATCGCGAGCGAGGCGTTCTCAACCGCGGTGATCGCCTGGGTCGGGTCTGACACCTGACCGGTGGCAAGCCCCTGTGCGGCGTTGGTGCCCTGCACCTGGGTCTGCTCGAGCGAGCTGATCGCGTTGGTCAGCGTGCCCGAGAAGCTGCCGTCGCCGCCGGAGGTGCCGGCGACCGCGTTGGGGTCCTGGGCGACGCCCGGCGTCGAGCCGATCGAGCCGACGGACCCGACGCCCCACTCGCTTGGACCGAGCGGTCCGATTGCACCTGAGATCGCCGGAATCACTTCAGCAGGCCCAAGGTCTTCTGGTACATGTCTTTGCTGGTGTTCATCGCGGTCACGTTGGCCTCGTAGGAGCGTGACTCGTCGATCATGTCCACCATCTCGGTGACCGAGTTGACGTTGGGCATCTTCACGTAGCCCTTGCTGTTGGCGTCCGGGTTGCCCGGGTCGTAGACGAGCTGGTCGGGCGTGGGGTCAGAGACGATCCCCGCAACCTGCACACCGCCGGCGGCCGTGGTCTGGTTCATCGCGCCCGCGAGCGCCGCGCCGAAGCCGCCGATCTGCTGGAGGACGACCTCCTGGCGCTGGTAGGGCTGGCCGTTGGCACCGCGGGTCGTCTCGGCGTTGGCGAGGTTCTCGGCGGTGACGTCCATCCGCGTGCGGTTGGCGGTCAGGCCGCTGGCCGAGATGTCGATTGCGTCAAACAGGCTCATCAGCTCTGTCCGATGCCCATCGCGTTCTCCAGGATCGATTCGCGCTGGGCGGCGACCTGGGTGAGCGTCTGGTAGAGAAGGCCGTTCTCGGCGAGCTGTGCGGACTGCTGCTCGGAGTTGACTCCGTTGCCGTCGGCGCTCACCTGCTGGTTGCTCGTGAACGGCTTGAAGGCAACCTGGCTGGGCGACTGGCCGGACTGGATTGCGGCGTTCAGCGTGCCCTGGAAGTTGACGTCCTGGGGCTGGTAGCCGGGGGTGTCGGCGTTGGCCAGGTTGTTGGCCAGGAGCGACTGGCGGAGCATCGAGCCGCTCATCGCGGACTCGAGCGCAAGTTGAGTGGTGTCAAGCAGGGACATGGGAGAAAGGTCGTGAGACTGTTTCTTTCGCCCTCCCTGGGCTCGATCAGACCCGATCCATCGAGTCTCCCTTTTGATCGGCCTGAGGTGCGGATCCTTTAGGGCGTGTGCCGCTTCGTCGACGTCAGACTCCGGACGTCGCGAAGTGTTGCCATCTGGGGCCACCCCTCGGCCCCAGATGGCAACACTTCAGCTTCGGATCGGCCGCGCTTAGGCCAGGACGAACTGCCCGACGAGCCGCTCGAGCTCCTCGGCGGTCCGCGCCAGATCGGTCGCCGACGCCGCGATCTGCTCGGTCGACGCGCTCGTCTGCTGAGTCGACGCGCTGACCTGCTGCGAGGAGGCGCTCGACTGCTCGGCGACCGCGGCCACCGAGTTCATGCTGTCCTGCATACGGCTGCCGGCGCTGGCGATCTCCTGGATCGACGCGGCGATCTGCTCGACACGACTGCCGACGTCCTGGACGGCGTCGGAGATGCGCACGAACGCATCGCGGGCCTGCTCGACGGTCGCGGCGCCGTCCTCTGTCTGCCGGGAGCCGTCCTCGACGACCTCGACGGCGTGGCGCGTCTCGTGCTGGATCTCCTCGATCAGCGTGGCGATCGAGGATGCGGCAGCCTGCGACTCCTCGGCGAGCTTGCGGACCTCCTCGGCGACGACCGCAAACCCACGGCCCTGCTCGCCCACGCGAGCGGCCTCGATCGCGGCGTTCAGCGCGAGCAGATTGGTCTGCTCCGCGATGCCGGTGATCGTGTCGACGATCTCGCCGATCTTCTCGCTTTTGGCGTCCAGCGAGCGGATCGCGCTGGTGGCCTCGGCGCTCGAGCTGCGCACGGCCCGCATCGCCTCGGTCGCCTGCGCCACGGCGTCGGCGCCCTCCTGAGCGAGCCCGCGCGCCTGCACGGCGGCGTCGGCGGTCTGCTGAGCGCCGTTGGCGGAGATCTGGGAAGCGGCCGCAACCTCGTCGGTGAGGTCCTTGGCCTCGGTGATCGTGCGGACCTGGTCCTCGGCGCCGGCTGCCACGGACGTGACGGCCTGAGCGATCTCGTCGATTGCGCGACCGGTCTCGTGCGAGGTGGTCGCCATCTGCTGTGACGCGAGCGCGAGCTGCTCAGAAGCTCCGCTGATCTCGCGCAGCATCACCCCGACCCGGGCGCGGGTCGTGTTGTAGGCGGTGATGCTCGACTCGGTCTTCTCGACCATCGCGTTGAACGTGGTGGTGAGCTGTCCGATCTCGTCCTGACGCGTGCTGGGGATCTCGCTCACGCGAGGCGTGACCTCGCGCGTGAGGTCTCCGCGCGCGATCGCCTCAAGACCCTCCTCGAGCTCGGCCAGGCAGTGGGCGTCGAGGTCGACGATCCCGTCGAGCAGGCGCTTGACGCGGACGCTGACGTCGCGCGAGATGCTGAAGCTGATAATCGCGGCGATTGCCAGCGCCAGGGCGGCGAGGATCAGCATTATCGTTCTGCCGTTGCTCGCGCTGCTGGAGGCCTCCGCGGTGTTGTCGTCCGAAACCGCGGTGCTGACGTCGGCGACGGCCGTGGTGAGCTGATCGACGGCCCGGTCGGCGGGACCCGCGGCGATCTGCATGGCGTCGGCAAGGTCGCCTCCGTGTAGCGTCGTCAGGACCTGCTGGTCGACCGACTGCCACTGGGTGAAGGCTGAGTTCAGGGAGCCGACGGCGTCCTGGGCAGACTGCGACGTCGCGTAGCCCTTGAGTGTGGCGATGGTCTTTTGGAACGCGGCGACATCCGCCTCGTGGTCCTGCTGCTTCTTCGGATTGATCACGGTCGCCAGCTCCGACGCTGCGAGGTCGCGGGCGGAGCCCGACGCCTGCTCGAGCACCTGCTGCTCCTTGGCGGCGGATCGGACCTTGGCGTCGACCGCGCCGATACCCGTCCAGCCAAGCGCGATGGCGACCAGGAAGATCGCTGAGACGCCCATGAAGGCGGCGAGCAGCTGGCGGCGTACCGATGAGATCAAGAAGCGCACTGCGGGTCCTTTCGAAGTTGGATCGGCCCGATGATCGGCGCCGAGCGGCGATGCTTGAGGGGCGCTAAGCCGCGACGGCGGCGTGCACGGGCGGCTCGTCCCAGCCCGCGATCTGGACGCTGCGATCGTCCAGCAGCGAGATCTCGTACGGGGCGTCGGGGCCGCTGATCACGCGGACCAGCGGACGGTCGAGCTCATCCTCGGGGACGCTGACGACGATGCCGCGGCGGCCGTCGCGCAGCTCGATGTCCGAGCCGGGCGGGAACGGGGCCACGACCCGCGAGAAGACCTGGCAGACAACCGGGTCAAACAGCGTCTGCGCGCCGTCGAGGATCTCACGGACCCCCTCGTGCGGCGAGCGCGCCGGCGCATACGCGCGCTCGGAAGTGATCGCCAGGTACGCGTCGGCAACGGCTGCGATCCGTGCCATCTCGTGGATGTCGTCGGTCTGCTTGCCGTCGGGGTAGCCACTGCCGTCCCAGCGCTCGTGGTGGCGGAGCACCACGGCGTGGACCAGCGGGCACCACGCGCTCGAGTCGCGGATCAGGTCGAGCCCGACCCGGGGGTGGGTCTTTATGACCTCCCACTCGGAGTCGGTCAGCTTGCCGGGCTTGTTCAAGGTCTCTGCGGGCACTGCCAGCTTGCCGATGTCGTGGAGCAGCAGCCCCATTCCGAGGCGGGCGAGCCGCTCGTCGCGCTTGCCGTGCTGACGCTGGCCGCGGTGGTCGGTCCAACCCTGCTCGCCCATCAGGCGGCGCCCGATCATCAGTCCCATTGCGGTCACGTCGATCGCGTGTTGGACGATGTACGCCTCGGCGCAGGAGTTGCTGTTCAGTACGAGCGACTCGACGCCGGTGTCCTCAATCTCGAGCAGGATCCGCTCCACGACCTGGGTCAGCGAGTTCGCGGCCGTGGTCGGCAGCGACTTGCCGGCAGCGATCGAACGCTTGGCCTCGTCGAAGGCGGTGGCTACGGCGCGGGTGGTCAGCAGGCGCGCCTCGTCGGAGATCGCGGGGACTGGTACGACGCCCTCGCTCTGCTCATCCGCGATGTAGATCGCGTGGATCCCGGCCTTGGCGAGCGCGTCGCGGTAGCGCTGGTCGATGCTGACGCCGGCGCGCAGGAGCGGCACCGCGTCCCGACCGGTGATGATGTCGCGCCCCAACGTGGACCCGTCGGGCACCTTGTCTGTGCGAATCAGCCGCATGTCACGCAGATCGGCAGATCAGCTGGAAACTTGACCGTCCGCGCGTCAGCGGAGTGACACAGTGCGCTGTCCGGTGATTGGGGTGTGTGGAGCGCGAGGCCCGGGGGCCGTCAGGCAAGGACGCAGAATGCGACGCGCAGCAGCGCTGCGCAAGCATTCGAGGACGCAGCATGACGCCCAACCGGGGCCGCGATACACGCGCCCCAATTGGCGGACGGTGCACTAGGCGCTGGCGTCGATGTGGAGGCGGCGCTGCCGCTTGGGCAGGTATCCGCGCGCAGTCCTATCCGCCTGGGCGACGTGGCCGAGCTCGGCCACGATCGCGTCGCGGCGGCGGATGATCTCGATCATCACGCGCTTGCTCATCAGCGCAGCGCGCTCGAGCGCCGGCCGGGCGGATGCCGGCGGCGTCGCCGGAAGCGTTGAAATCAGTGCCTCGCGATCGGCGGTCAGCTGGACAAGCTCCTCGAGCCGGCCTTCTCCGACGAGCTCGAGCTCGAGCTCGAAGCTGTCGGCGAGGCGCTCGTAGGCAGCGCTCATCGCTGCTGCTCGATCGTTGCCCAGGCGTCGCGCAGTTCGCCGAGCATCGCGCTGACCTTGTCGATCTTGGCCGGATCGCGATCCAGCCGCGCCTTGAGTAGATAGCTCTGGCAGAACAGATAGATCGACTGCAGGCGGGTCGCGATTTCGCCTCCCTGCTCCATGTCCAGCACCTCGCGCAGGTGCAAGAGGATGTCCTCGGTGCGGCGCAGCTTGCGGTGGGCGAGCTCGACCTGCCCGTCGCCCATCGCGATCGCGGCCTGGCCCAGGAAGCGGCGCGCACCGTCGTAGAGCATCACGATCAGCTGCTCGGGCTGCGCGCTGAGCACTGCGCTTTCGCGATAGGCACGAGGCGGGGCAAGATTGCTCATCTGGATGGGTCTCCCTGGGCGACGCTTGGACGGGGCTACGAGACCCGGTGGGTGCTCGGTGACGAGGGCAGCTTCTCCCTGCGACTGCTCATAGTCCGGTAATCGGCCGGCGCCTGTGGATTTGAAGCCGAGGAGCGGGGAATTTGCCTGCGTTTACTTGATGCTGATGGTCGGCAGCGCGTTGATCTGGCTGGACAGCCAGGACGCCGTCGACTGGTTCTGTGAGAGCGTCGCCTCGAGCGCGGCAAACTGCGCCTGCAGCGCCGTCTGCTTGGCGTTCAGCGTCTCCTGCATCGCCTGAATACGACTGCTGATGTCGGAGATCTGCCGGTTGTCGCCCTGGATGCGGGTATCCATGGTGCCGCCCACCTGAGACTCGGTGTCGACGATGCCCGAGAAGCTCTGCGACCAGCTCTTGAGCATCGCGGCCACGCCGCCGGGGTTGCTCGTCAGCGCCTGCGTCAGCGTGTCGGCGTTCAGTGACAGATCGCCGTTGATCGCGTTCTGCGACGGCAGGGCCGAGCCGCTGGCCGCGCCGGTGCTGACGCCGATGTTCAGCATGCTCGACATCGACTGGGGAAGGCCTGACCCGGGCGTGTACATCGCCTGGCGCATGTTGCTGAGCACGTCGCGGAGGTCCGGGTCGCCGAACAGCGTGCCGACCGTCGGGTCGGTCTTCGAAGGTTGCGTGGAGAGCTGGGTCTGGATCTGCGAGATGACCTGGTTGTAGGACGTGACGAACGCCTGCACCGCGGTCTGGATGCTCTGCGAGTTCGGCGCCGGCGGGCTGACGTTGACCGTCACCGTGCCGGTCGTGGTCGTAAGCCCGTTCAGCGAGAGGGTCACGCCCGCGATCCCGTTGGTGATCGTGTCCGAAGCTGAGCTGTGCGCGACCCCGTTGATCGTGTACTGGGCGTTGGTGCCCTGCTGGGCGAGCGCCGTCTGCTCGGTCAGCGAGCCAGACGTGTCCGACACCTGGACGTAGTTCGTACCGGTGTCGCCGGTGGCGCGGTTGGAGAACACCACGGTCCCCGAGTCGGTCGCGGTCGCCCACACGTCGAGGTTGCTGTTGGAGTTGACCGCGTTGACCAGATCTTGGGCGCTGGCGTTGGCGTTGAGCGAGACCTGCTGGCCGTCGATCGTGACGGTGTCTGCGGCGGTGGGGCTGGTGAACGAGAACGTCCGCTGCGCCGAGGAGGCGAGGTTCGTCACGCCCACCTGGTAGCTGCCGATGACCGCCCCGGTGCCCGTCGTGGCGGTGGCCGAGACGAGCGTGGAGTTGGTCGAGGTGGCGGTCTGGGTGTTGGTGAACAGCGACGCCGAGCCCAGTGCCTTGGCGCTGGCCGACAGCTGCTGCAACGCGGTCTGGACGCTCGAGAGCGCCGAGTTGGTGGCCGTAAGTCCGCTCGACTGGTTCTGCAGCGCCGTGATCGGCTGCTGGTCGACCGCGATCAGCGCCGAGATGATCGAGTTGGTGTCCAGGCCCGAGGCCAGACCGGTGATCTGCAGCGGCGAGGACGCGCCCAGCGACGAAACGGTTGCGCCCGTCGAGCTCGAGCTGACTGATTGCGTTGACATCTGGTTCGTCCTCGGTTTCGCTAGTAAGTCACCTGTTGTAATCGGCGGCAAGGCCGCCGGGCTTAGCGGCGGGGTCTAGCCGTCCAGACTCCCGCCGCCGGCCACGTCGAGCGCCTTGCTCGCCGGGACCTGGAACAACAGCTGGCCGTGCAGGTCGTGGACTTCGACCACCAGCTTGCCGGTGCCCTCGTTGACCTTGAAGCGCAGCTGGCGCCCCTGGTCCTGGAGCTTGTCGTACGACTGGGCGGCGACGGCCATGGCCTCGTGGACCTCCGGCGGGGGGCTGGAGGGGATCGTGTCCACGGTCACCGAATCCGATGCCTGAGCGGCGTTGGTCGGAGCGGTGTTGTGAGTCTTGTCGGTGGCAGCGGCCGCCAATCCTGGCGTCCGGCCGACCGGAGCGATATCGAAGCTCATCGTGCATACCTCCTTGGATGCGACGGGTTCCTACCTTTGAGACCGGCTTTCATAATCCGGTTCAGGTGCGGTAATCGGGCGCCTGATGGATAACTTGAGCGAGGTATTGCACGTCTGTTCGATGTCGCAGTCTGTGGCTCTCGTCAGTCCTCCCGGGATCACGCGGCGGCGGCGGTCGCAAAACGGCCCAGAATCTCCCGGGCCGCTTTGCTCGTGGGCTCCAGGTTCAAGGCTTCGGTCGCGAACAGGACGGCGTCGTCTGTGGCGCCGTGCGCGGCAGACACGTGGGCAAGGCCGACCAGCGCGCGCCCGTCCGGCGCCGACTCGCAGATCGCCATCCACTCCTGGGCGGCCTGGGCCAGCAGACCCACGCGCAGGTACATGGACGCGCGCATCTCGCGCTGTTCGCGCTCGGGCAGGGCGGAGTGCTCGATCAGCCCGACGAGCAGCTCGAACGTCTTGAAGTCCTGCGTGCTCAGCAGGGTCTCGAGGATCGCGCCGAGCAGCGGGGTGGCCGCCACGGGCAGTTGGCGCGAGACCTGCTTTGTGCCCAGCAACGACGCCCAGGCGTCGAACACCTCGAGCTGGGACGCCGGCACGCCGGCTGCGGCGGCCCTCGTCTGAGCTGTCTTGGCCTGAGCGAGGTCCTCGCCGGCAAGCGAACCCCAGAGCTCGATGCGCGCTGCCAGCGGGGCGAACGCATCGTCGGCGGGGACGGTGCCGGCCTCGGCCGCCGCGTCGCCGTAGCGGCGCTGGTGGAGCAGGGCCTCGGCGAGCGCGACGCGGACCTGGGAGCTCGTCGGGCGCCCGGCGAGCACCTCGCGGTACTGGCGCTCGGCCGCGGCCATCGCTCCGCGCGCGTAGAGGACCGTGCCCAGCACGAAGCGAACCGCGAGCGTGACCTCGGCGACGCGACTCTCGATCTCTGAGACGACCGCGTCTGGGCTCGCGCCACCGGCGATCAGCGCGGTGGCGTAGGGGCCGACGACGCCGACGAAGCCCGGGAACTCGGTGATGCACTCGTCGAGCAGCTCGGTGGCTAGCTGGACCTCGCCGCGGTTGAGGTAGAGCTCGGCCAGCGAGATCTTCGGCAGGTAAGTGCCGGCTCCGACCGTCGCGCCGTAGCGCGCGGGGGCGTCGCCCATCTCGATGCAGCGCTTCCAAGCCTCGATCGCCTCGTCGAAGCGATCGATTGCGACGTAGGCCATTGCCTGCGCGTAGACGAGGTCGGTGAAGCCGGGGAACAGCTCGAGCCCTTCCTCGACCTTGGCGACGGCCTCGGTCTGGCGGCCGGTGAGCCGCAGCGCGGTCACGAGCCGCGTCATCAGTGCGGGGACGTAGTCGCGGCGCTCCTCGCCCTGGCGGCGCGCCATCTCCCACGCGCGCTCGAACTCGATCAGCGCCGAGCCGTGGTCGCCGATCACGGCGTACTCGGTCCCGATGTTGAAGTGCAGGAACGCCGACGGCGCGCTCTCGCGCTGCTGGGCGCGAAGCAGCTCGATGTTCCGGGTGGACTTTTCTTTCGCATCACGCACAGCGCCGAGGTAGCCGAAGTGCTCGACCCGGACCGAGGTCTGCTCGATGCGATTGTGTGCGTAGGCCGGCAGATGGTGGGCGATCTGCTCGTGCAGGCGGCCTTCGAATCGATAGTGCGGGCGGTTGCGGAAGATCCGCAGGGCGCTGTTGGTGACGGCCGAGCCGTCCTCGACGTCGCCGGTGTAGCTCGTCTCAACTAGGTAGAAGGCTTCCTTCCAGGTGCGTCCGGTCAGTGCGCGCAGGCGCTTGACGTCCTCGGCGACGAGCACCTCGTCAGCGTCGAGGTACATCAGCCAGTCGCCGGTGGCCGCCTCAAACGAGACGTTGCGCGCCTCCGAGAACGATCCCGTCCACTCGCGGTGGATGACCTTGGCCCCGAACTCGTGCGCGATCTCGACGGTGCGGTCGACCGAGCCGGTGTCGACGATCACGATCTCATCGACGGCGGGGGCGACGGCGGCGAGGCAGCGCGGGAGCATCTCCTCCTCGTCGCGGACGATCATGCAGAGGCT
>DASYFZ010000259.1:0-3567 GCA_036000295.1 Solirubrobacteraceae bacterium | reverse complement strand
TGCCGATCGGGGCATGGTCCGGGCTGTAGGTGTATTTGAGGTCGGTCGGCTCGAACGTCTGCATCAGCGGTTCGGGACCGGCAGATCCGGCGGCAGCGGCGACTCGGGGGTGACGGTGTATCCCTCGAACTCGCCGTACCGCTTGTAGATATCGCCGTAGAACTCGAGCGCGTCGCGGTCGAGCTCGATGCCAAGGCCGGGTCCGGTCGGCACCGGGATCGCACCGTCAACGAACTCGACCTTGTTCGCGATCAGGTCATGGACGAGGAAGGTCAAGAACTGCTGATGCCCGAGCTGGGGCAGCGGCAGCGTGGCGAGCACGTGGCTCGTCGCAATCGTGGTCACGCCGAGGTCCGCGAACGCGTGCTTGCAGATCGGCAGACCGGCGGTCTCGCACATCGTCGCGGCGGTGTGGAACGGGACCAGACCGCCCAGCTGGTGGGGATCGGTCACGATCACGTCGGCGGCCTGCTTGGCGATGACCTCGGGCACCTGATGCGGCAGCCACGCCGACTGGTTGGCGCCGATCCGGACGCGTGACTTGGCGCGCAGGTCTCGGAGGCCGTCGATGTTGTGCATGTCGATGGGCTGCTCGACGAACTCGACCCCGACGTCCTCGAAGCGCTGAAGCGCATCGACGGCTTCGAACACCGACCACGCTTCATTGGCGTCGACCCGCACCGCGATTTCGTCGGGGACCTCGTCTCGGATCGCGGCAGCGATCCGGAGATCGTTCTCGAGTTCGAAGCCGATCTTGATGTAGACCGTCTTGAAGCCCCGCTCGGCGCCCTCCGCGGCTTGCGCCCTGGCGGTCTCGGGCTTGCGATCCTCGGCTCCGACGAACCAGTAGAACGGGACGTTCTCGGTGTCGAGGCCGCCGAAGAACTGGTGCACCGGGCAGCCGCGGGCCTTGCCACAGATATCCCACAACGCCATCTCGATCGCCGCGGTCGCCCCGTTGCCGAGGTATGGGTAGTGGTGCCAGCCCCGGTCTGACGCGCGCCGCAGAAACTGCGTGACGCGCAGCGGGTCCTCGCCGACAATCCACGGGATCGTCGCCTCAAGCGCATCGCATACGAGCCTGATCAGGGGACTGCCGGGCACCTCTCCGATACCGGTTATCCCCTCGTCGGTGTGGACTTCGACGACCGCGTTCGTCAGCCCCCACGCACGCCCAAAGCGCCACACCTCGGGAAACGTGTAGGGGACCGAGACGACGTGCACGTCAACGCCAGTGACTTTCATGGACCACTCCCCGACCTCGAGGTTGTGCGCCGAATCAGCCCGCGCAGGTAGTATGGTACATAATACCGGCGTTTCTTATCGTCTGCGGCGGGCTTGGCCTCGGTCATGTCGGTTCTGACGTCGTCGACATACGTCACGAGCGGCCACTGGCTCACGTCGATGCCCGGCTCGCGGCGGCTCAGGACGGCGGTCTCGAAGGTGGGACGAGTCTCGTGACGAGCCCGAAGCCGCCACACGCCCGCCGCACGCTCGCTCAGCTCGATCGTCCAGCCAGGCAGCTCGACCTCATCCACGACCTTCAAGGTACCGGCGCGAGGACTGCCGATCTCGATCATGCCGGGCGTCGCGTCCGGGACCTTCGTCACGGTCATCCCCGCGGTCGGAGCGATGCTCGTCGTGGGACCGAGCGCGAACCGATAGCGAGACGGTCGCTGGCCGGCCGGGAAGCTCGCCCATCTCGAGCCTGAGATTGGTCGGGCGTGCCAACTGTTTGACGCACAAGTACCATTTCACATGGTATCGGCGCAAAGTAATCGCCCACCATCAAGCAAGTAGGGGAACGTCCGCATGCCAGCGACAGACTTCGACGTCATAGTGGTGGGTGCCGGCTATGCCGGGATCACGGCCTCGCGAGACCTTTGTGACCGTGGCCTGTCCGTACTCGTCTTGGAGGCGAGCGAGCGGATCGGCGGCCGAGCCTTTTCGTCAACCTTCAAAGGTCATCACGAGCCGATCGAGCATGGCGCGCAGTGGATCTGTCAGCGGGTCAGCCACAACATGCGCCGCGAGATTCAGCGCTACGACATCGCGACCGTGGCCGACGCCGCGCCGGAGAGCGTGACGTTTTGCACCGGCGGCGAGAGGCGGACCACGCTCCCTGTCCCGGTTTCGGAGCTCGCCAAGCTCGAGAGCGCCTGGTTCCGACTCCATGACGCATCCCGCCGTATCTCCCCTGCATTGCCGGTTTGCGACCAGCCCGTATCCGATCTGGATATATCGGTGGACCAGTTCTTCGCCCCACTCAGTCTTCCGCGGGCGACGACAGACCTTCTGTATTCGATGATCTCCGCGCACTGCTGTGCGCCCCCTCGAGCGTTATCAATGCTTCGACCACTTCAGCAGCTCGCGGCATTCGAAAACAGCCCGTACGCGATGGGTAATGAGGCCTTCGAGAAATTCGCGCACGGTACAGGGGACCTCATCACCACGATGGTGCAGACCTCGGCAGTGGAGCTCCGGCTCTCGAGCCCCGTGATGCACGTCACCCAGGGGGCGAGTGGGGTCACGGTCACGACAGCTTCTGGTAGCTCGGTCTCGGCCTCGGCTTGTGTGGTGGCTGTGCCCAGCAACGTCATCCGGCGAATCGAGTTCGAGCCTGAGCTCTCGGAGGACAAGCGGGTCGCGACGGCCGAGAATCACGTCGGGCGTGGAATCAAGATCAGCATGATCGTCGACGGTGTCCCGCCAGGACCGTTGTGCGTGGGCCCGGGCCCGCTCCAGATGATCGTGACGATTCGCGAGCTGGCCGATGGCACATGGCTGCTCAGCGGCTTCGGGGACGGTCAAGGTCTTGACCCGACGAAGCTCGAAACAGCGCAAGAGGGCCTCGAGTTCTTCTTTCCTGAAGGGCGAGTGATTGCGAGCGACGCTCACGACTGGAACCGGGACCCCTGGTTTGACGGCACGTACCGAATCGAGGCCCCGGGACGAGCTCATGCTTTCCCGCGCATCATGAACGCCCCCGAGGGTCGGGTCTTCTTCGCGGGGTCGGACATGGCCATGTCCGTCTTTCGGTCGATCTGGATGGAGGGTGCGATCGAAAGCGGGCACCTCAGCGCCGAAAGAGTTGCCGCGCTGCTCAGGGTCCCGGCCGGGCGTGCGAGCAGAACCAGCATCGCCAGCTAGGAACTCTCCCTTCAAACAGGACCACCGCGACATACGAAAACGCCCTGCCGGTGCTCCCGGTTTGGGTGGCTTAATCGCAATCGGTCGGTCGATCAGCACGCCCACGACTGCGTTCGTCGTCCGTTCAGCTGCTAACCGGTGTGACACCGAGAATTCCCTGCTGGTAATGGGTTTTCTTGATGAGAGGGGTGTGCATGCTGACGTTGTTGGCGCCGCAGGCGGAGTCGCTGTGGGACGAGTCGTTGCCGCTCGAGGTGAAGGAATTGCCCGAGGATCTGGCGGCGCTGGATGTGCTGTTGGCCGAGCCGGAGTTGTTGTGGCCGTTGGTCGAGCGCTGGCAGCGGGAGTTCCGGGAGACGGGCAGGTTGGTGTTGACCGAGGGGCGGCCGACGATCGCGCTGGAGAGCTACGTGCGGT
>DASYFZ010000228.1:0-1927 GCA_036000295.1 Solirubrobacteraceae bacterium | reverse complement strand
CCCTGTGACGTAGGAGGCCTGGTCTGAGCACAGCCACAGGCTTGCCTGAGCGACCTCCTCCGGGCGCCCGAAGCGCCCCAGAAGACTGATAACCGGCGCGAATTCCGCCTCGGTCATGCCGACGGTCTCGAGGGCCCCTCGGACCATGGGAGTGTCGATCGCTCCGGGGGCCACCGTGTTGACGCGGATCCCGAGCGGGGCATTCTCGAGCGAAGCCACCTTTGTGAGGCCGATGACGGCGTGCTTTGCGGCGACGTACGCCGCGTTGTTCGGCTGCGGCCTGAACGAGCTCACCGAGCCGATGTTCACAATCGCCCCGCCGTCGCCCTGCTCGAGCATCTGCGCGACCTCGTACTTCAAGCACAGGGCGACGCCCTTCAGGTCGACCGCGACGATGCGATCGAACTCCTGCTCGTCGAGTTCGGCGATCGGATGCGTGTCCGGGGTGACGGCGGCGTTGTTGACCGCGCAGTCGAGTCGCCCGTAGCGCTCAACCGCGGTGCGGACCATGTTGTCGGCGTCGGCCGCGCGTGACACGTCGGTCCGGCAGAACGAGGCGGTGCCGCCGTCTCGCTCGATGCGCGCCACGGTCGCGAGGCCGAGCTCTTCGTTGACGTCGCTGACGAGCACGTTGGCGCCGGCGGCGGCAAAGACCCGCGCAGTCGCCTCGCCCATGCCCATAGCGGCGCCGGTGACGATCGCGACCCTGCCTTCGAGGGAACCTCCGGCCATCTGTGCTGCACCTTCCTTTCCGGTTCGAGCACTGGCGGCAGGCTCTAGGCGCCGGCCGACAATTCAAATTGAAGTCACCTCGAACACTACACATATCCAGATTCGCCGCCAGCTCGGTCCGCGTATCCACGACGGGCATTGACACCCGCGGGGGATCGTTGCTAAGTTGGGCCCGACTTGAAGTGACTTCGATTATGCGCGTGTGGGTTTGAGAGGAGAGTTGATGGCCGATTTCGACGTCATCGTGTTGGGCACCGGAGCCGCCGGGCTCACCGCGGCCGTAACCGCAGCCGAGTTGGGCGCGAACGTCGGCCTGTTCGAGAAAGGCGCGTCGATCGGCGGCACCACCGTCTACTCGGGCGGAATGATCTGGATCCCGCTCAACCAGCACGAGCCGCCGGAGAAGGGCGACACGCGCGAGAAGGCGATGGAATACCTCAAGGCGCTGTCGAACGACACGATCACCGACGAGATGGCCGAGACCTACATCGACGTGGGTCCCGAGATGGTGCGCTGGCTTGACGAGCGAACGCCGGTCAAGTTCCGCGCCGTCCCCGACTTCCCTGACTATCACCCTGAGCAGCGGGGCGGACTACCGCAGGGCGGCCGGTCGCTTGAGACCGAGATCTTCCCCTATGGCGAGCTCGGCGAGTGGGGGGACCGCGTCCACATCTCGCCGTATTACCCGAGCTATCACCTCACGATCGGCGAAACAACGCTTGGCCAGGCGATCCCGCAGGAGCTCAGCCCCGACGAGATGCAGCGACGCGCCGACAACGACGAGCGCGGGATGGGACTCGCGCTCGGAGGGCGCCTGCTCAAGGCCTGTCTTGACCGCGGCGTCGAGCCGCAGACGAGCCATCGCGGCGTCGAGCTGATCATGGAGGACGGCGAGGTCGCCGGTGTTGTGTTCGAGACCCCCGACGGACGCACGGAAGTCCGCGCGCCGAATGTGGTGATCGCCACCGGCGGGTTCGAGCACAACGCAGACCTCAAGCGCGCGTTCCTTCGCGGGCCGTGCACGCACACGGTCGCGGTGGAGACCAACACCGGGGACGGCCTGAAGATGGCCATGCGCGTCGGCGCGATGCTCGGAAACATGCGCGAGGCCTGGTGGATGCCGATGATCGAGCTGCCCACCGACATCGTGCCCACCGGCCAGCAGCTGCTGACTTACGAGCGCACGCTGCCCGGC
>DASYFZ010000198.1:0-1640 GCA_036000295.1 Solirubrobacteraceae bacterium | reverse complement strand
TCGCGTCAGGTTCTCGCCCTGGAAGCGTGGCGACCGGTTACGGAAGTCCGTCTGGACGAGGCTGCGCTCGGGCGACCAGTGGCCGCTGATCAGGCCGCGTGAGAGCACGCCGTAGGCGGTGATCGCGATTCCCGATTCGCGGCAGGTGTCGAGGATCCCGCGTTCGATGCCTCGCGAGATCAGCGAGTACTCGATCTGCAGGTCGCAGATCGGGTGCACGGCGGCGGCGCGGCGGATCGTGTCCGAGCCGACCTCCGACAGCCCGATGTAGCGCACGTAGCCGGCCTGCACCATCTCGGCGATGGCGCCGATCGTCTCCTCGATCGGGACCTGCTGGTCCAGGCGCGCCGGGCGGTAGACGTCGATGTGGTCTGTTCGCAAGCGCTGCAGGCTGTACGCGACGGCGGTCTTGACCGCGGCTGGGCGCGCGTCGTAGCCGAGCCACGCTCCGTCGGGGCCGCGCTGGGCGCCGAACTTGACGCTGATCACGGCCTCGTCGCGGTTGCGTGTCGACAAGGCCTCGCCGATCAGCATCTCGTTGTGGCCCATCCCGTAAAAGTCGCCCGTATCCAGGAGTTGATGCCGGCGTCGAGCGCCGCATGGATGGTCGCGATGCTCTCGTCGCGCTCGGCGGGGCCGTACATGCCCGACATCCCCATGGCGCCCAAACCCATGCGCGATACGTCTGGTCCATGGTCGCCAAGTCGGGTCATCGTCGGTCACTCCTGGTTGTGGACTGCAAAAGCTCGGGCTGCGGAAAGGAGTCCTTCGCCGCCAATCGAAATCTCGAACATGACAGAAGAGCACAAGGCAAGCCGGACGATCGTGAAGTCGCCGCCCGAGCTATGGGCGGAGTGCAGCGTCGCGCAGTCGTTGGCGCGCCACCTGGGCGAGTTTGGGGAGATCAGGATTACCAGGCTCGAGCCGGAGACCACCGTTGCCTGGGAGGGCGAACATGCCAGCGGCACGGTGCGGCTCGAGCCGTCGGGTTGGGGCACACAGGTGACGCTCACGGCCACGCCGATCGTCACGGCGGTGCCTGAGCCCGCTGTCGAGGCGGAGCCGGAGGTGGTGGTCATCGAGGAGGCCGAGATCGTGGAGGAGGCCGAAGAGCCGCACGATGCCGGCGAGCCGGAGCACGATGCCGGCGAGCCGGACCGCGAAGACGACGAGGATGCCCCCGACCACCTGCCGCGCTGGCAGGTGTTCGCGCGTCTGTGGTCCCGTCTGGGGCGCAAGTCGCACGAGGCCGAGGACGAACACCACGAAGATGAGGGCGAGCGCGAGATTTCGGAAGCGGTCGAGGAGGAGCCCGAGCCCGAGGTCGTCGACGCGGTCCCGGAACCGGTGCTGGTGCAGGAGACGCCCGAGCCCGAAGCCGTCGACGAGGCGCCGGACCTCGGCCCGCAACTCGACCACCAGGCGCTGCTGGTCGGGGCGCTCGAGAGCCTCGGTCAGGCGCACCACCGCCCCTTCTCGCGCGCCTGAACGGGAGCGGCGCGTCCGGCGCCGCTACGCCGGAGAAGCCGAGTCCATAAACTCGCCGCCCCATGCGCGCCAAGGCCCCAGAGACATACGAAGAGAAGCTGGCGCAGCTCGAGGAGCTGCGCCAGGAGGCGATTCATGCCGGCAGTGAGGCC
>DASYFZ010000184.1:0-2692 GCA_036000295.1 Solirubrobacteraceae bacterium | reverse complement strand
CACGTCGCCGTGCCCGCCATCGACGCGCCCTTGGCGAGCGCCATCTTGGCCTCGAGCGACAGCGCGCCGAAGCTCATTCCGGTGATGTAGATCGGGATGTCGAGCTCGATCGGCTTCTTGGCGAAGCGCGCGCCGAGCACGGTCTTGGTGACGCACTTCTCGCGGTAGCCCTCGATCACGAAGCGGGTCAGCGTGCCCGGCAGGAACATCAGCTCGTCCCAGTGCGGGATCTTCTTGAACATCGAGAAGCCGCGCATCCGGTAGCGCCCGAGCTCTGACTTGACGTGGATGTCGTCGATCACCTCGGGGGTGAAGATCGAGCTCTGTCCGAGGCGGTTACGGGTGCTGGGGGCGTTTTCGTCTGCTGTGGCCATATCTAGAGCACCAGTTTGCGCTCGGAGGGCTCGAGCGAGTCGTAGTTGTAGAGCTTCTTGCCACACACGAACTTCTGGAAGTCCGGCGGCGATCCGAGGTTGTAGATGCGGAACTTCCGTTCGATGAACTCGGTGTCGGTGTCGTTCCACTCGCCCGGCACGCAGTCGATTCCGAGCGACTTGACCTTGCCCGCGACGTACAGGGTTCCGTCGTACATGCTGTCGCCGAGCCCGGGGCCGACGTCGCCGCAGATGATCTGGCGTCCGCGCTGCATCATGAAGCCCGTCATCGAGCCCGCGTCGCCGAGCGAGATGATCGTCCCGCCCTTCTGGTCGATGCCGCTGCGCGCGCCGACCTGGCCCTTGACGACGATGTCGCCGCCGCGCAGCGCCGCGCCCGTGAGTGAGCCGGCATTGCTTTCGACGACGATCACCCCGGACATCATGTTCTCGCCCATCGACCATCCGACGCGGCCGGTGATGTGGACCTCCGGGCCGTCGATCATCCCGCAGGCGAAATAGCCGAGGCTGCCGTTGAACGTGATCCGGCAGCGGGTGAGGATGCCGACCCCGAGCGAGTGCTTCGCGCCGGGGTTGTTGATCGTGACGTCGGCGATGCCCTCCTCGTAGACCAGCCGCCGCAGCTCCAGGTTGATCTGGCGCGTGGTGAGGCTGTGAGCGTCGAACGTCGCCTTGTCGCCGTTGATCTCGGCGACTCGGGGGACGCGCTCGTCTAGCTCGACGAGGCCGCGCGGATCGAACCGCGGCGTGCTGTCCTGCTGCGCGGTCACCGCTTCCATACCATCACCTTGCTCTCGTATGGGTCGTAGGTCTCGATCTCCCGGTCGATCACGGCGCGGATCGCGATCTCCTCAGAGGCCAGCGCGACCATGTCGTCGCCCTCGTAGAGCACGAGCGGCTTGGCCGCGAGCTCGTCCTTGGCCATCCCGAGCGCGTCCTCGGACACGCAGATGTAGGTGAACACACCGTCGAGCTCCTCGAGGCTGCGCTGCATGGCGTCCTCGAGGTCGTCGCCCTTGGCCATCCGCTCGGCGAGATACACCGCGATGATCTCCGAATCGCAATCCGACGCGAAGCGGTGCCCGGCGGCCTCGAGCCGCCGGCGCCACTGGTGGTAGTTGGTCAGCTGACCGTTGTGGACGACGGCGACGTCTGAGAACGGGTACGCCCAGTAGGGGTGGGCGTTTGAGATGTCGACGTCTGACTCGGTCGCCATCCGGACGTGGCCGATGCCGTGGCTGCCGAAGTAGTCGTCCAGGTGGTACTCGGCAGCGACGGTGTTCGCGTCGCCGAGGTCCTTGACGATCTCCAGCGCGTGGCCGAGCGACAGCACCTCGACGCGCGGGACCGACTCGACGTAGTCGGCGAGGTGCTTGAGGTCGCCGTCGTAGTTCAGCGTCGCGGTGAACGTGTAGGCGTTGGTGTCCTCAGTGTTCAGGATCTGAGCGCCCGCCGCCTTGATGCGCGACTCGGTCTCACGCCGGCGGCGCCTGACGTCGGCGGCGCCGGTGATGTCGTCGAGGTCGGATGCGTCGGCGAGCTTGACCCGGAGGATCAGGTCGTTGGTGGGCGCGCGGTACAGGGCTACGCCGGTCGAATCGGGCCCGCGGTGCTTCATCGACTGAAGCATCAGCGTGATGTCACGGCCGATCCGGTGTGCCCCGTTGCCGTTGCGGTAGATGATCCCTGCGATTCCGCACATGGTGTTGTCCTGGCTTTTTTGGTTCGGGGTTCGGGTTTGCGGTTCGCGGTCTGGGTTCGCGGTTCGCGGTTCGGTTCGCGGGACCCGCTAGGGGAGGACCTCGAGGTACTCGTCGCGCTCCCAGTCGGTCACGGCCGCCAGGTAGCGCTCCCATTCGTCGCGCTTGTAGTGGTTGAAGACCTTGTAGAGGCGGCCGGGCATCGCGCTGCGGATGACCTCGTCCTTGGCCAGCGCGTCGAGCGCGGCGCCGAGGCTGTCGGGCACCTTCTCGATCTCGGCCCCTTCCTGCAGCAGCTCATACGTGTTGCCCTGCTGCGGGGGTCCCGGGTCGAGCTTGCGCCGGACGCCGTCCAGGCCCGCTCTCAGCAGCGTCGCGACCGTCAGGTACGGGTTGCAGCTGCTGTCGACGCCGCGGTATTCGAAGCGGCCTCCGGAGGCGACGCGGACGGTCGTCGTGCGGTTCTGCCAGCCCCAGTTCTTGTAGATCGGGGCCCAGAAGCCGGTGTCCCACATGCGGCAGTAGGAGTTCACGGTCGGGTTGCCGACGCACATCAGCGCCGGGAAGTGCTCGAGCATCCCGCCGAGGAAGTGGCGG
>DASYFZ010000183.1:0-2156 GCA_036000295.1 Solirubrobacteraceae bacterium | reverse complement strand
GGCTATGCGGACGAGGCGACAGCCGACCGGGCGCGCGACACCGTGCGCCAGCTCGAGTCCGAGCTGATCATCCAGGCCGACCAGGTCGCGTCGATCAATCGCGATGTGGACGGCAAGTACCACGTCCACACCACTCACGGCGGCGCTTCCGCCGGGGGTGGCGCCTGGTGGGGCGGCTTCTGGGGCTTCCTGTTCGGCCTGTTGTTCTTCATCCCGTTCTTCGGCCTCGCGCTGGGGGCCGGCATGGGCGCTCTGTTCGGGCACTTCGGCGAGAAGGGGATCGACAAGGCGTTTCAGCAGCAGGTGCGCGACCACCTGCAGCCCGGAACCTCGGCACTGTTCATGATCATCGAGCAGGCGACGCCCGACAAGGCGGTCGCCGCCCTGTCGCAGTACGGCGGCACCGTGATCAAGACGTCGCTGTCGGACGAGGACACCAAGAAGCTGCAGGACGCGCTGCAGCCGCCGGCGCAGGCGACCGCCTAGAGGGGCGCCGTCAACCGATGACACTCGACCGACGCCAATGGCTCCGCTGACAAGCAGGCGTCGAAAGCGGCTCGAGGATTTCATCGCGCCGTTCCGCGTCGAGCCCGGGTCGAAGGTCAAGCTGTCCAAGGACTTCGACCCGGGTTTCAAGGCGGGTATCAACAAGAAGAAGGACGGGGTCGCGCTGCTCGAAGAGGGCGTGACGCTGCTGTCCGAATATCAGGCGCGCCTGGCCGCGCAGGACACGTGGGGCGTGCTGGTCGTATTGCAGGCGCTCGACGCGGCGGGCAAGGACGGGACGATTCGCCACGTGATGAGCGGCGTCAACCCGCAGGGGGTTGCGGTGCACAGCTTCAAGGTCCCATCGGCCGAGGAGCTCGACCACGATTTCCTGTGGCGGTACGCGCGGCGGCTGCCGGCGCGTGGAGAGATCGGGATCTTCAACCGCTCGCACTACGAGGAGGTGCTCGTCGTGCGGGTGCATCCCGAGATCCTGGCCCGCCAGATGCTGCCGCGATCACCCAAGCGAGACCTCTGGAAGCGGCGCTACCGGGAGATCAACGACTGGGAGCGCTATCTGACCGAGAACGGCATCCGCGTCGTCAAGCTGTTCTTGAACCTGTCCAAGGAGGAGCAGCGCACACGCTTTCTGCGGCGGATCGACCTGCCGGACCACAACTGGAAGTTCTCGGCGGCCGACGTCAGAGAGCGCCAGCGCTGGGACGACTATCAGAAGGCGTTCTCGGAGATGCTGTCGCACACGAGCACCGAGTGGGCGCCGTGGCATGTGATCCCGGCGGATCGGAAGTGGTTTGCGCGCATCGGTGCCGGGGCCGTGCTCGTGTCGGCGCTGATGGAGATCGATCCGCGCTTCCCGCGCGTGAGCACGGAGCAGCGGGAGGCGTTGCAGGAGGTCAAGCACGAGCTCGAGACACAGGCGCCCAAAGGCGCCGCGCCTGATCCCTTTGCAGAGCGGCAGCGCGAGGACGACGCGCAGCAAGACGGGAGCGCGGGGCAGCACGGGAGCGCGGGGCAGCTCGACGGGGGCTCGGGGCAGTCCGATGGGAGCGCGGGGCAGCGGGGCGGGAGCGCTCCCGGGGACACCTCCGAGCCGCACGTCGACCCGGTGGCGTGAGCGTGGCCACCGGTACCGACCCGGCTACCGAAAGCCACGCAGCTGCAGACGGCTGGTACAGCGTCGGCCCCGAGGAGGTGGCCGAAAGGCTCAGCGTCGATCCCGCGGTCGGTCTCTCGAGCCGCCAGGCGGCCGACCTGCTCGAGCGCAACGGCCCCAACGCGCTTCCGGTGGAGCAGTCGGTGCCCGGCTGGAAGCGGTTCATCGGCCAGTACCGGAGCTACATGCAGATCATCTTGGTCGGCGCTGCGATCGTGTCGCTGGCGATCAAGGAGTGGAGCACCGGTGTCCTGCTGATCGTGATCACCGTGATCAACGCGGTGGTGGGCCTGCGCCAGGAGGGCAAGGCCGAGAGCGCGATGAACGCCCTGCAGGCGATGGTCAAGGCGTCGGCTCGCGTTCGCCGCGACGGCTCGGAGGCGAACATTCCGGCCGAGCAGGTGGTCGTCGGCGATGTCGTGCTGCTCGCCGCCGGCGACGAGGTGCCGGCTGACGGCCGGCTGATCGAGGCCAGCGCGCTCCAGATCGACGAGTC
>DASYFZ010000116.1:0-2603 GCA_036000295.1 Solirubrobacteraceae bacterium | reverse complement strand
TCGACGACAAGCACTACCGGCCGCGCCCGGGCCGCGGCTGCCAGCAGCGCGAGCAACTGCTCGAACAAGCGCGCCTGCGATCTCTCCCCAGCCGGCGGGCCAGCCGCACCGCCAGGGCCGGACGCCAGTTCTGGCAGCAGTACGGCCAGCTCGTCGCGCGCGGAGTCGAGCATCGCCTCGAGCTCGGTCCCTTCCCGCTGGGCCAGGAGCGAGCGCACCGCCCCGACCACCGGCGCGTACGGGATTTCCCCGTCACCGAGTGGCAGACACTCCCCCACCACGACCGTCATCTGCTCGCGCTCGGCGCGTCCGGCGAGCTCGGAGATCAGCCGGGTCTTCCCGATACCTGCCTCCCCGCCGACGAGCACCACCGAGCCGTACCCTCCGCGCGTCCGCGTGAGCGCCGCCTCGATCGCCTCCAGCTCCTTGCGACGATCAACGAACCGCGGGCTCGAGACGCGCCCGACCATCCCCACCAGTCTTTCGCCGACTTCCCCCGCCGAAACCATGCGGTCATCCCGTAGGCCAAGACTCAACATCAGGCACCCGCCCGACGGCGGCTGCCCCGCTGACACCAAGCGTGGACGCATCGACTAACAACACGGACGGATGCTCGACGATCGCCGAGCCCAACCATGCGACCGCCCAGCAGCGCGGTGCCCGAAAGACTAAAACCCACGTGAACTCCTCTGTTGGGACGGCGGCTCCCGGCAGAGAGCCGCCACAAGCGCGAGGCGACCGCAGCCTCCGGCGGCCTACACCTCGCTAAGACGCAACTCGTCTCACCGCTATTCCGTCCCCGGCGAACAATTCACAGACGGTGCGTCGCTCTACGCGCGTAAATGTGCGGCATCCGTACGTCTCGCGCAAATTGAGATCTCTTGGGGTCCCATAAGCAAGATTTGGGGCACCTGCCCACCGGGATAATTTAGATCTTGATCAAGCGGTATACTGCCGCACATGCTCGACGTCGATCGTCTGCGGGTGTTCCGCGAGGTCGCAAACAGCGGCTCGTTCAGCGCGGCGGCGCGGACGCTGTCCTTCACGCAGCCCGGCGTGTCCCACCACGTCAAGCAGCTCGAGCGCGAGCTCGGCGTCGCGCTGCTTGAGCGCTCGTCGCGCGGCATCCGCCTGACGCCGCCCGGCCGTGCCCTTTTAGAGCACGCCGAGGCGCTGCTCGCGCGGCTCGACGACGCCGAGCGCGACGTGATCGAGATCGCCAAGCAGGGCGGCGGAAAGCTGCGGCTCGTCGCATTCCCGACCGCCGCCGCGACCGTCGTGCCGCTCGCGGTGGCACGGTTCAGAAAGCAGCTTCCCGGCGTGCAGCTCAGGCTCGCCGAGGCCGACCCACCGGCCTCGCTGCCGCGACTGGCCGCCGGTGACTGGGACCTCGCGCTCGCGTACGAGTATCCGTGCCTGCGCTTGCCGACGGACCCGGCCTTGCGCTACGAGCCGCTGCTCTCAGACGACATGGCGTGCTGCCTGCCGGCCGATCATCCGCTCGCGCGGGAGCGGCAGATCGACCTCGGCTCGCTGTCTGACGAGGTGTTCGTCGCTCCATACGACTGCGTCTGCCGCGACGCGCTGATGCACGCATGCCGAGGCGCCGGCTTCGCGCCCGAGATCGAATCGGAGACCAACGACTACATGGCGATGCAGGCGCTCGTAGCGGCGCACGTCGGGGTCGCGGTGATGCCCCGGCTCGTCGCCTCGATGGCGGTTCGCGACGAGATCGTGATCCTCCCGCTGGCGCCCGGCACGCTGACCCGGACGGTCTCGATCGTCTCGCGACGCGAGGGGTTCAAGTCAGACGCGACAACGACGATGCGAGCGCTATTGCACGACGTAGTCTCCGGGCTGGCGGCGGGACCGCTCGCAGTCGACGTGCCGCCCGCCGGCGTCGCGCTCGCGGCCTGATCGATGACCGGCAGCGCGCGCAGCGACACGCCTCGACGTTCTCACGCTTCCCCTACGGGTCACGCTGAAGCGCTCGACGATCGCCCCCGCGGGAAGCCGGCGGTAGGTCTCGGCGCCAACTGACACATAGTCGGCGCATGTAGCGGTCGGCCCGAAGCGAACGAACTAGATCGTTCGATCGCATCGCACACGACGGGGGTCGACTACCTCGCAAAGCATCAGCAGCAGCGCGTGAGTGCCGTCGAGGCGTCCCTGCCGGCTTCGTGCCCCCGCCCGACACCAGATCGCACCTGCACGGAAGGCGACTGCGTCGTTGTCCGGCTCACGATGCAACGAACTCCACGAGCGCGGCGCAATCTACCGCCCCACGACCGCCTCGGCGTCTCGGTTGACATCGAAGAACCGCGCCACAAGAGTCGACCCCGACCGGCGCGTCGGTTTTGGTGCAGACCCGGTCGAGGGCCGCGAAGAAGGCATCCGCGTTCACAGGCGGGGTGCCGATCATTCCTCGCCCACGCGCATCGCTGACTCCGGAGACCAGCTCGGCGAACGCGGTGGGGACAGGACCGCCTCGCTTACCCCCGCGAAGATGGGTATCTCGTGACCCCACGGAGGGGGGCACCCGCACGTAAGCGGTGATCCTCGCAGGTTAAGACCCAAGATCAGGCACCTGCCCAATGGCAGCG
>DASYFZ010000061.1:0-2633 GCA_036000295.1 Solirubrobacteraceae bacterium | reverse complement strand
GCGGGAGGGCCGGGCACCGGCAAGACGACGACCGTCGCCCGGATCGTGGCGCTGCTGTGCGAGCAGGCGGCGCGGTCGGGCGGCCGCATGCCGCTGATCGCGCTGGCCGCACCGACGGGCAAGGCCGCCGCGCGACTAGAGGAGGCGGTGCACGCCGAGGCCGTCCGCCTCGACGTCGCCGAGACGATCCGCGGGCAGCTTCTGGCGCTGCAGGGGTCGACGCTTCACCGTCTGCTGGGAAGGCGGCCGGGCAGCAACAGCCGCTTTCGCCACGACCGCAATCAGCGGCTCCCCCACGACGTCGTGATCGTCGACGAGACATCGATGGTGTCGCTGTCGCTGATGGCGAGGCTGCTCGAGGCGCTGCGGCCGCAGGCGCGGCTGGTGCTCGTGGGCGACCCGGCCCAGCTCGCGTCGATCGAGGCGGGCGCCGTGCTCGGCGACATCGTCGGGCCCGCCGCCGAGCGGATGGTGATGGGGGCGGCCGCACGGCGCTCGCTGGAGACGGCGTCAGGAGCCACCGTGGACGCGGTCGAACCGGAGCGGGGCGCCACGATCGGCGACGGGATTGTCGTGCTCGACCGCGGGCACCGCTTCGGTGGTGGGATCGCTGCATTGGCGTCCTCGGTGCGGGCCGGCGACGCGGACGCCGCGCTCGCGCTGCTGCACGATCCGCCCGACGACGTCGTCTGGATCCCGGCCGACGTCGGCTCGGACTCGATCGACGCCCTCTCGGTGGTCAAAGCCGGGGCGGTCTCGGCAGGCGCGGCGGTGTTCGAGGCGGCCGTAGCCGGCGACGGCCTGGCGGCTCTGGGAGCGCTCGGCAGCTTCCGGATCCTGTGCGCCCATCGCCGCGGCGCGTATGGCGTGTCGATGTGGACCGCGCGCGTCGAGGGCTGGCTCGAGACCGAGCTCGACGGCTTCTCGACCGCCGATCCCTGGTACGTCGGGCGTCCGCTGCTCGTCAACGAGAACGACTACGAGCTGCGCCTGTACAACGGCGACACAGGCGTGATCATCCGGTCGGCCGGCGAGGCGGACCGAGTCAACGCCGCTTTCGAACGACGCGGCGAGCTCGTCCGGTACAGCCCCAGCCGGCTGAGCGCGATCGACACGGTGTACGCGATGACGATCCACAAGAGCCAGGGCTCCCAGTTCGACACCGCCGCCGTCCTGCTGCCGGACCCGGGATCGCGACTGCTCAGCCGCGAACTGCTTTACACGGCCGTGACGCGTGCGCGGACGCGGTTGATCGTCGCCGGCAGCGAGGAGTCGATCAGGCTGGCCGTGGAGCGGCCGGTCGCCCGGGCGTCCGGGCTGAGGCAGCGACTTTGGGGCTGAGCGTCAGTGCTCGTTGATCACCGACCCCTTCAGGGTCAGCGGACCGGCGGCTTCGAGGATGGCGGTCCCGGTGGCCTTCAGGTCAAGCGACGTGGCGACTACGTTCGCCGCCCCCGCGATGCTGGCATTGAGGTTCGTACCGACGTTGACTGTGGCGGCGTCGCTCGTCTGCAGATTGAGCGAGCCGCCGACATCGAGAGTCGTCCCCGCGCCTGACGTCGCACTGAGCGAACTGCCGGCCGTGAGACTCGTCGCTCCGCCAGACTCCAGATCCAGCGACGTGCCCGCAACCAGGTTCGTGGCGCCGCCGCTAGTCACATTGAACGATGTGGCAGTGCGGTTCTCGATCGTCCCGTCGGCCTTCAGCTCGATCGAGCTCGACGGGCCGGCGAGCTTGATTCCGGTGTCGTCGACCGTGATCGAGAACTGTCCGTTGGGACTCGTGAACGTGCCCGAGAACGGCTGGCCATCCTTGCCCGGCGCGCCGTCCTGACCCGGCGCACCGTCCTTGCCCGGAGCACCGTCCTTGCCCGGAGCACCGGGGAGCCCCGGCGCGCCTTGCTGCCCTTGCTGATTGAACGTGAACTTGGTCTCCACGTTCGTGCAATGGCTCATCAGATTCGATGCCGGCAGCGACGGGTCGATCAGACGCACCGTGCCGACCTTGTTCAGCATGCAGGCTGTGTACACCCCATTGCTGTCTGGGATCGCCGCGTAAGCGATCCCGGCTGCGGCGGCGAACACCACGCCGACGCAGACGATCCGTTTCGCCGAACGGTTGACGAAAGCGATCATTGACTCCTCCACTTCGCGCCCGGCGCGCCCCGATAGCCCTCGTTGCCGATGCTAGTCCTGGCTCAGCGGAGCGTCAACGGCGCCACCCAGGTCGGGGTGCGCCTCGGCGTATTGCTTGACGGCCGCCATCGTCCGCAAGTTCTCCTTGCGACATGGTCGGCCGCAACGCATCTTTTCAGGCGGGCGTCCAGGTGCTACACCACATCTAAATCAAGCGGGGCAAGCAGGAGAGGACCCCACACATGTCCTTCAATGACCCACTCAAGGACGCGAAGTCGGCGAGCAGCCGTACGAGGATCCCACCCAGGGTGCGCGCGTAGAGCTGCTGGGCGGCGCCACAGTGTGCGCACGCTCACGCACCCCGGCTTGATCCGACACGCCTGACCAGCGACGATCCGCACATGGCGCAGCGATCGCGACCCGACCCGAGTCCGGCGGATCACCCCGCTCGCCGGGATCCGGCTCCGCCCGGGTCTTTGCGGAGTGCTCCGGAGCTG
>DASYFZ010000027.1:0-15682 GCA_036000295.1 Solirubrobacteraceae bacterium | reverse complement strand
CGCTTCGGGCGCGGCGGGCGTCGGCTCGGCCGTGTCGGGGGCGACGGGCGCGTCGGGCTCAGCCGGGCTCGCCGGCGGCTCGGGCTCTGGCTCGGGCGCTGGCGGAGGGGCCGCCGCCGCGGTCTCCGCCTCGGCAGCGGGCGGCTCCGCCGGCGCTTCGGCTGCCGCGGGTGCGGCCGGCGCCTCGGGCTCGGCTGCCGCGACGGGAGCTTCAGGTTCCGGTGTCGTCGCAGGCGTCGGCGCTGCCTCGGCCTCGGCCGGAGCGGCGGCTGGCGCCGGAGCGGCGGCTGGTGCCGGAGCCTCGGGCTCCGCGGCTGCCGCCTGTGCCGCAGCAGCCTCCGCCTCGCGGCGGGCCTGCTCCTCGGCTTCCTGGCGAGCCTTCTCCTCGGCCTCCTGACGAGCCTTCTCCTCGGCCTCCTGGCGGGCACGCTCCTCCGCCTCGCGGCGGGCACGCTCCTCGGCCTCCTGGCGCTCACGCTCCAGACGGGCACGCTCCTCCTCGGCACGGAACACGTTGTGTCCCTGCGCGACGACCTCACCGATTGCCTGGGTCACGGCGGCGCACGAACGGATCGCGTCGTCGTTGCCGGGGATCACGTAGTCGATCCCGTCCGGATCACAGTTGGTGTCGACGAGGCCGATGATCGGGATCCGCAGACGCTGGGCCTCGCGGACGGCGATCGCCTCGGTCTTGAGGTCGATCACGAACATCGCGTCCGGGACGCGCTGCATGTTCTTGACGCCGCCGAGATTCGCGCGCAGCTTCTCGAGGTCGGCTTGCGCCGACATCCGCTCCCGGGTCGGCAGCAGCTGCAGCTGACCCTCGGTCTCGTAGCGCTCGAGGTCGTGCAACCGCCTGATCCGCAGTGAGATCGTCTGGAAGTTCGTCAGCAGTCCACCGAGCCAGCGGTGGTTGACATAGGGCATGTCGGCCGAAGCGGCCGTGTCCTTGATCGTGTCGCGGGCCTGCTTCTTGGTGCCCACGAACAGAACGGTGCCGCCGCGGCGCGAGACCTCGGCCGCGAACTCGCGGGCGTCCTCCAAGAGCTTCTGGGTCTGGAGGAGATCGATGATGTAGATGCCGTCGCGCTCACCGAAGATGAAGCGCCGCATCTTGGGATTCCAACGTCGCGTCTGGTGGCCGAAGTGAACGCCGGCCTCCAGCAGCTCCTTGATGCCGATTTGAGCCACTGATACTGCTCCCTTTGTTGTGTGCGGGTAATTCCACCCACCGGTGTTCGCGAACCTCGGACGATTCCGAGGCAGGGCCGCGACCCGTGCGGGTGGGGTCGGGTAAATGGACTATCGAAAAAGTTTACGCAAGTCTCCTGAAACGACTACGTTTGTATGTTGCAGCGGGAATATCGCCCTTCCCTACCTTCGGCGATATCCCCGCTCGCGGACCGAACCTCCCTTCCCCTACCTCCGGTGGCTCGGTTCGCAGACCATCGGCGGGGCGGCTGTGGACGGGCCGCCCCGTCGACTTTAGCCCCACTGAATCGCGCCGGGTCGCGCCGACGTAGCCGACATGTGGCCCTGGGACCCGAAACTGTGCGGAAAGCGACTCATCCGTCGCGCCCCGGACCTAGTCGGTCGTTTGCAGCGCTTCAGTCCGCCCGCTCGGCCAGATCCAGCGCTGCCCGCAGGTCGGCCGGCAGTGGCGAGCTGACGTCGACCGACGCGCCGGTGACGGGGTGCTCGAACGTAAGCCGCTGCGCATGCAGGAACTGGCGCTCGAGTCCGTAGCGGCCGGCCACGCCGTACTGGCGGTCACCGCACACCGGATGGCCGATCGCGGCCAGGTGCACACGGATCTGGTGGGTGCGGCCGGTTTCCAGGATCACCCTCAGCAGCGCCGCCTGGGGCAGCAGGCGCTCGATCTCGAAGTGGGTCCGGGCCGCGCGCGGTGTGTCGGTATCGATCGACATCAGCGCCCGGGCGCGCCGGTCTCGCCCGATCGGCGCATCGATCGTCCCCGTCCGCGCTGACGGGTGCCCGTCGACTAACGCCGCGTACTCGCGGCGCAGCAGTCTGCGCGCCAGCAGCGACTTGAGTGCCCGGTGTATTTCGTCGCTCTTGGCGACCACGAGCAGCCCGGACGTGTCGCGGTCGAGCCGGTGCACGATCCCGGCGCGCCAGGGCTCCTCCCCGCCGGCCGCGACGCCCTCCAGCGCCTGGGACAGCGTCCCGGTCCAATTCCCCCGCGCCGGATGCACGACGACCCCGGCGGGTTTGTCGACCACCAGCAGGTAATGGTCCTCGTAGGCGATCTCGAAATCGGCCTGCGCGCCGTCGGTGACCGCGGCCGGCTCGCGTTGCTCGACCACGATCAGCTCGCCGCCCTTGACGGTGTGGCGCTTGGGGCGCACGCGGCCGTCGACTCGAACACGCTCGGAGTCGATCAGGCCCTGGGCCTGGGCGCGCGAGCCCAGCGGCTGGGCCAGGAACCTGTCCAGGCGAGTCCCAGCGGCGTCGTCGGGCACTCGAATCTCGAGCAGGTGCTCGCTACTGCCCATCGCCGCGCGGGCCCTCGAGCACCAGCAGCAGCGTGATCACGCCAAGCGTGATCGCCATGTCGGCGACGTTGAACGCCGGCCACAGCGGCAGCTTGACGAAGTCGGTCACCGCGCCGTGGGCGATCCTGTCGATCAGGTTGCCCAGCGCACCTCCGATCAGCAACCCGGTCGGAAGCCACAGCCAGGGGCGCGACGGACGCATCGTGAAGTACCCGAGCAGCACCGCCAGGGCGACGAGCGTGAACACCAGCACGATCGTTCCGCCGCCGGAGAACAGGCTGAACGCGACGCCCGTGTTGCGAACGTGCACGAGCTGGATGCCAGGCAGGAACTTGTGTGTCTCGCCCGGATCGATGCCGGTACGGACCAGGTGCTTGGTCAGCTGATCGAGGCCGACCACGACAGCGGCGAGCCCCACCACCTTTGCGAAGGCGGCCACGCGGACGTTCGCACGAGCACTCGCTTCGGTCACCATCTACAGGGCGGGTCAGCCTGAGATCGCGTTGACCACGACGATCCGGACGATGACCAGGACGAAGATCCCGATCATCGGGCTCAAGTCCAACATCCCGATCGGCGGGATGAACCGCCTGAACAGCCGCAGGTAGGGCTCACACACGTCGCGCAGGAACGTCAGGATCGCGTCGGACCAGCGCGCGTAAGGCAACTTCATCCCGAACGAGAACAGCAGGTTCAGCAGGATGTAGAGGAAGATCAGGAGGATGTACACCTCGAACAGCGCCGACACGAAGTTGGCGATGCCGCTTCGGGTGATCGCCTCGACGAGCATCAGCGAGCGCCCCCGAGGATGACCGCGTCGATCGCAGATTGAAACGCGGTCCTTATGCCCGCGGCTTCGAGCGCCTGCAGGCCACGTGCCGTGCTGCCACCCGGGGAGGTCACTCCACGGCGCACCGCCAGCGTGTCGTAGTCGCGCGACCGCAGGAGCGCTGCGCTGCCGGCCATCGTCTGGGCGACGAGCGGCCCCGCGATATCTGCGCGCAGGCCGTGACGCACGCCGGCGTCAACCTGAGCCTCGGCGAGGAGCGCCTGATATGCCGGTCCCACGCTCATGATTGCCGCAGCGGCCTCCATCAGGCGCTCCTCGAGCGTCACCACGGTGCCGACGCGCTCGAACAGGGCGATCACCTCGCGCTCGAGATCGGCCGGGACGCCCGCAATCGGCGAGTAGAGCGTGACTCCCTCGCGCACCTCCACGGGCGTGTTGGGCATCAGCTTGAACACTGGGACCCCGGGATATGCGGTTTGCAGCATCGCGCTCAGCGTTCCCCCCAGCACCGACGCCACCGCCTTCGCTTCATCGGCGATCTCCAGTGCCACCTGGTCCAGTTGGTAGGGCTTGTGGCACAGCACCACCAGGTCCGCCCGGCGCGCGACCTCGACGTTGGAGTCAAACGCCTCGCCTCCGAGTTCATCGGCGAGTGCCCGGGCCCGTCCGGAGCCGCCGTCGGAGCACAGGACGGGATCACCCCAGCCTCGCGCAAGTGCGCGCGCCATGTTCCCTGCGCCGATCAGCCCGACGACCATGGTTGAAATCTACAGCGGGACGCAGCCGTGCCCGGCTCGGCTTCATAAACCGCTCGCGAGCGAGCGGAAACTAGCTCTGGTTGAAGAAGCCCTTCTCGACGAGCCGGGCGCGCTCTTCGGCGGACACCTCGACGTTCTGCGGCGTCAGCAGGAACACCTTGTCGGCGATCCGCTGCATGCCACCGTCCAGCGCGTACGTCAGTCCGCTGGAGAAGTCGATCAGCCGCTTGGACAGATCGGTGTCGGTGCCCTGAAGGTTCAGGATCACGGGGATCGCGTCCTTGAAGTGGTCGGCGACGTCCTGCACGTCGTTGAAGTTCTTGGGCGCTACGAAGTGCACGCGAACGTCCCCGCTGCTGCTGCGCCCGTTCCCGCGGCCACCGCCTCCGCCTCCGCCTCCGCCTCCGACCGGGCGAAGGGCAGCGGTCCGCCGCTCTGGGCCAGGATCGTCGGCGAAGATGTCGTCGATCTCGTCACGCCGCCGCCGGGCGCTGAGCCGACGAACGTTGGGGCGGTCGCGGTAGCTGTCTTGCAGCTCGACCTCAGGCTCGCTGTAGGGCTCGAGCTCCTCGTCGTAGGCGTCGTCCTCGGCGAGGCCGAAGTAAACGAGTGTGCGGTGCCAGGTGTCTCTTAGGGCCATGTGCGTTGGGTCTTTCGCCGCAATAGCGGGATTTCCCTGCCGCTGATTATGACGCGCTGACGGCGGGCCCGGGCTTATCTCTAAGCGTAGAGGCTCGTGCCAAGTCGCACAATGGTTGCACCCTCGCGTGCGGCGGCGACATAGTCCTGGCTGGTGCCCATCGACAGCTCACGCAGGCCGTGTGCCTCTGCGAGCTCCCGCAAAGCCGCGAAGTACCGCCTCGAATCCTCTGGGTCATGGGCCAGCGGCGGCATCGTCATCAGGCCGACAACGGTCACCGGGCACCGCTCCAGGAACGCCGGCAGCTCGTCGGGATCGAGCCCGGACTTGCCCTGCTCACGAGCGACGTTGACCTCGACGAGCACCTCGGTCTCCGGCGATGCATGGCGCTCGAGCTGTGTCAGCACCGAGTCGCTTGCGACCGTCTCGATGTAGCGGACGTGCGGGAGCACCTGGCGGACCTTGCGGCTCTGCAGGTGGCCGATGAAGTCCCACGTGAACGCGCCCGGATATGCCTCTGCCTTGGCGACGAGGTCCTGCGCCCGATTCTCACCGACCAACTTGACCCCCGCCTCGGCCAGAACACCGAGCTCGTCCACCGGGACGTACTTGACCGCGGCGAGGACCTCAACGTCCGCCGGGTCCCTGCCCGTCGACGCGATCTGCTCGCGAACCCGGTCGAGGTTCGCGCGGATGGTGTCGGCCCGCAGCCCCGTTATCGGCTCAACCACACCACACCCGCCTGGCGCCCGGTGATACCGCGGTCGCGGCGATGTGAGAACAGCAGCGTCGGGTCGCCGCAGATCGTGCACAGCGCGACGTCGTGCACGACGTGGACTCCGGCGCGACGAAGTTGCTCGCGTGCGATCGCCTTGAGGTCCAGGTTTCGACCGCGCCGGATATCCAGGTCCGCGTCGGCGAACGCGGCGTGGATCTCCTCGCCGACCTCGTAGCAACACGGACCGGCCCCGGGCCCGATCGCCGCCTGAAGCACACCCTCGGCACCCAGCTCGCGCACCGCGTCGACCCCCTCGGCGAGGATGCCCCCGGCGAGCCCGCGCCACCCGGCGTGCAGCATCGCGACCGCTCCGGGGCCTGCCACTGCAACCGGTAGGCAGTCGGCCGTCATCACCATCGGTGCGACACCCGGCATCGCCGTCGCCTGCCCGTCGCACTCGGGCAGCTCGACCGAATCGGTCGGCTCAACCGGTGGGTCGACGACCCTTCGGACCGCGGTGCCGTGCACCTGGCGGATGTAGGAGAGCTGCACGCCCAGCTGCTTCTTGAGCGCGGCGCGGTTGCGCTTGACGTCTTCGGGCCGATCGGCGGTCAGGCGGCCCAGGTTGAGCGACTCGTAGGGCCCGGAAGAGAAGCCGCCGCGCCGAGTGGTGAAGACGACCCGTGCGCCGTCAAGGTCGACGCCGAAGTGCTCGCCGAACGCGTAGAAGGGAGCCGGGAGTGTCACGTGATACGAAGCTCGATGTCGGGGACCGGCGATCGCTGGCCGTACTCGAAGTGCGCTCGACCGTGAGCGACGAATGTCTCGCGCAGCCGCCAGCCCCCCACCTGGCGGGCGCGCTCGTAAACGTGCAGGCGCATCGTCGCCGTCTCGCTGTTGTAACAGTAGGCGGGGTCGCCGTCGGGATCGTGGTAGGTGACACCGACGATCTGGTCGCGGAACGAGTCGACCTCCCCGACGAGCTTGCGCGGACCATCGAACGCCTCAAAGCGCCATCCGGTCAGCGCAAACGTGCTGTGGTTGGCGATCACGCGAGTCGGCGACGTGGAGATGAAGTCGCGGCCGTGCAGCCGCCCGACCACCGGCGTGCTCGGCCCGATCTGACGACCGAAGCGCGGAACCATCACCGACACGCCGTCGATGAACGAGTCGGGGACGCGCTCGCCGTCAACCGTCCGGAGGTCGTTGCAGTGGGCCCACACCCAGGAGGCGGCGTGCTTTGAGCCCCACAAGTGCGCCTGCTCTCCGGGCGTCGCCGACAGCTCCAGGCGCTCGCCCGCGATCGTCACCGATCCGTCAACCGAGAGATCTGCGTGCGGCAGCACGAGCACGGTCTTGGCGACGCCGAGGCGCGCCAGTGCCGGATGGACGTGCTCGTAGGATCGCTGCGCAGGCGTCCACGACAGGTCCCAGGCGACGTCCTCGAACTCCCCGTTCATGCGCTGGTCGGTCAGCAGCGCGTCGCCGATCCGCAGCTCGAACGGGTCACTCGACGCGCGCATCCGGTCGATCGCAAACGTCGCCTTGCGAGCGATCGTGGAGTGGTCGTTTGGGTCCATCGCCGAGAACCACAGCGAGCACGTCGCCGGCTCGCCGACGTCCTGCAGCGGCGCGAGCATCGTGTATCGAATCCAGATGCCTACGCCTGTGCGCGGGTCGGTGGCGGTGAGGTAGTAGACCTCGTAGTGGCCGGCCTGCCCCTGCCACCGCAGCGCGTTGGCGTTACGCATGCTTTGAGGCTATCCGTTGGCCTGCGCCGCTCGCAGGGCCTCGCGGAGCTCCGCTTCGCGGCCGGACAAGCGACCGTCGAGCTTGGCTGACAGGGCTGCGTGGAGGCCGATTCCGATCGCCCGGCCTTCGGGCATGCCCGCCTCGATCAGGTCGTTGCCGCCGATCTCGAGGCGCACGTGGCGCAGGTTCGCCAGCCATTCGCGCGCCTCGCGCTCCGGTCCCAGCGCGCCTGCCAGCGCCACGAGCTCCGGCCCGGCGTCGGCGACCGCGCCGGCAATCTCAGAGGGTTGCCCGGCACGCCCGAGGTCGCGGGCGAGCGTCGGGGACCTCGTCGCCGCGGCGATGATCGTCTGGCGGTCGGACGCCTCGAACGCGAGCGTGTGGAGCAGGTAGGCAAGCTCCGGCGGGGGCACGTGCCGCGTCGCGAGCGCAAGCGCCAGCAAGTCGCGCCGGCCATCGGCGGGCAGCAGCGCCAGGGCCCGTCTCGCTAGCGGCTCGTCGTCGAGCCCAAGCGCCGGGTGGATCGCGTGTGCGATCCCCAGCTCGCCAGCGCACCGCAGCGCACTGACAGGGTCGGGCTCCCTCGCGAGCAGCCGCAGCTCGGCACCGATGCGCGAGCCGCTCACGGTTCGGATCGCTCCGGCGTCCAAGGCCGACTCGAGCAGCGCCAGCGTGTGTGGATCGATCTCGAACTCGAGCCGCGAGGCATAGCGCGCGAGGCGTAGCGCGCGGGTCGGATCGTCGATGAAGCTCGCGTCGTGGAGCACTCGCAGGCTGCGCCGCCTCAGGTCCTCGAGGCCCAGCGGCGCGGCCTCAAGAGTCCCCGCCAGATCGCCGGTGAGCGCGATCGCCAGCGCGTTGACCGTGAAATCGCGCCGCAGCAGATCCTCCGACAACGGGGCCGGCGACACGTCCGGCAACGCGCCGGGCTGCGCGTAGGTCTCGCGTCGGGACCGCGCGAGGTCGTAGGTGAAGCCGTCGATGCTCACCGTTGAGGTGCCAAAACGATCGTGGGTCCGCACGTCCCCGCCAAGTGCGGCAGCGACGGGCGCCGGATCGCCCTCGACGACCAGATCGAGGTCGAGCGGCCGTCCGCCGAGTAGCAGGTCGCGCACTGCGCCGCCCACGAGGTACACCGGAACCGCGTCGGAGAGATGGTCGACAAGCGCCGGTGCGGCGGGCAGCGACCGCACCGCGGCCAGCAGCTGAGTCGGCGGCGGGACGTCCATCAGCGGCAAGCATGGCCGATCGAGCGGCTGGTGTCGCCTGGGGAGGCACTAGCTAGCATCACCCGGATGCCGAGTCCCGGTCGGCGGCGTTGGCTGCGCTGGGTGCTTGTAGCTGTGGGCGTCGGACTGCTTCTTGCGGCCGGCGCGGTCGCGGCGATCATCCTGCACTCGCCCGGCAACGTCTCCCATCCCAACGTCGAGTTCACAGCTCCGACGACAACCACCGCCACCACCACCGCCACGGCCACGGCGCCCAAGCGCAAGAAGGCCGTCGACAACTTCCAGTGGCCGCGTTACGGCTACGACCTGGCCCGGACCCGGGACTTTCCGAACTCCAGTCGCCTGAATCCGCCGTTGCATCGGGGCTGGAAGTACAACGACGGGGCACTGCTCGAGTTCCCCCCGGTGATCTACCAGAACACCCTGTATCTGATCGACGACAACGGCTCCGCCCGCGCCGTCAACAAGCTCAACGGCCACGAGATCTGGAAGCACAAGGTCGGGACGCTCGCCGCCGCGTCACCCACATTTGACGCCCGCCACCACCTCGTGTTCGTGCCGCTGCTTTCGGCGCACGGATCACACCCGGGCGACGGGCGCTTTGAGGCGCTGTCGATGAAGACGGGCCGGGTGGTCTGGACCCACATCGTTGGGGCCGGGACCGAGACGTCTCCTACGGTCGTCGGCAACGCCGTGTACTACGGGGACACCGTAGGGAACCTGGTCTCTCTGCGGACCAGCGACGGCCACGTGAACTGGGTCTACCACGCCAGTGCGGCGATCAAGGGCGGCCCGGCGTACGCCGACGGCAACCTGTACTTCGGCGACTACAGCGGTCACGCCTACGCGGTCAACGCCAACAGCGGTCACCAGGTGTGGCGAGTCGGAACCAACGGCACGCATTTCGGCTTTGGCTCGGGGAACTTCTACTCCACCGCGGCGGTCGCGTTCGGGAGGGTGTACCTCGGCAACACCGATGGGCGCGTGTACTCCTTTGCCGAGCGCACCGGCCAGCTCGCCTGGGCTACCGGGACCGGCGCGTATGTGTACAGCTCACCGGCGGTGGCCGAAATTCCGGGGTTAGGCCCGACGGTGTACATCGGCTCCTACGACGGCAACTTCTATGCCTTCGATGCGCGGACGGGCGCGGTTCGCTGGCGTCACTCGGCCGGCGGCAGGATCTCCGGCTCGCCCACGATCATCGGCGACGTCGTCTACTACTCGAACCTCGGGTCCAAGACCACGGCCGGCCTCAATGTCCGCACGGGTCAGAAGGTGTTCGCTTTCTCAGACGGCGCGTTCAACCCGGCGATCGCCGACCCCAGCGCGATCTACATGGTCGGCTACGGCGCCATCTACCAGTTCCTGCCCAAGGCGTCGCCAAAGCCGGCCGCGCACAGCGCTGCCCACAAGGCCAAGGTCAAGCACAAGGCCAAGCGCCGTGCGCGCAGCACCCAGCATAAGTAAGCTTCTCGGCGGGCATCCAGACACCCCGCGTAGGTTGCAAGAGCGCCCCCACGCATGGGTCGGCGGAACGTGCGTTCGGCCTTATTTGGTATGCTGTCTGTTCTATGCGTTGTCGTAGTGGAAGTCACTGTCAGCGGTCGGCTGCGCCCGGCCGTCGTTTCTGCCCGGACCACGCGGCAGAGCTCGATCGCATGCGCGAGGAGCTCAAGGATGCCGCCGCGGCCCGCATCGGCCGGGGCCGTCCCAAGCGGTCATCGACGTGCTGTCGCCCCGGCTGCTATGAGCCTCGTGTCCCTCCCGCCGCGTACTGCGATGCATGCGCAGCGGCTGGGTACGTGGAAGAGGCCGCTTAGCGCGGCTGCCTGACAGCTAGACCTAAATAGAACTGCAGTAGTTACCGAGTCGGCGGGGTTTACGCGCCGTGAGGGCCTGTGCCCGCGTGACCTAACCGTTTCGTAACGGTGTCACCGAGCGCAGCCTCAGGCTGACCAACGTCACGAGCCCGGGGATCGCCGCGAGGGCCATGACGCACGGCCTGCTCGACAAGAGCGGCGGGGCGAGGCTCGCCGACCCGTGGGCCGCGGCGCCGAACACGATCCCCAGACCCACCAGGACCGCGATCACCGCGAGCGCCAATAAGGACAAGACCACGGGAAACCGCCACGCCGGCGTCTCGCCGAGCACGTGGTCGATGCGCGCCGGGTCGATTCCCACCGGGTCCCCCGGGCGTGCCCCGTCATAGAACCCGAGCATCGCGCGTGCCAGCGCCGAGCGATTCTCAGGCGCCGCGTTCATAGCCGTCTCGTCGGCACTCAGCTCAGCCAGGGCTTGCTGGCGGTCGACGAGGTCACTGAGGCCTGGGATGAAGAACAGGGCGCGCGCCGCTACGCGGCCACACGCCAGACGAAGCGGATCGCGGCGCTGTGCGTGGTGACGCTCGTGCAGCAAAACCGCGTTCAGGGCCTCCCCATCCAGGGTCGCCACGGCACCGCTTGAAACGTAGACTCGCGGCCGCAGTAGACCGGCGCAAAACGCGCGCGGGCGATCGTCGGAGAGAACTACGACATCGTTCATGTGCCCGATCGCCGGCAGTGATCGCGCAAAGCGCCTGGCCGCGGCCACCTCGCGCGCCATCCCGGCGATCGCCACCGCTGTAACGGTCAGCCCCAGCAGTGCAAGGACGAGCACGGCAACCGCGGCGAAGTTCGCCGTCGGGTAGCTCAGCGGCTGTCCGAGCACCGAGATGTGATGCGATCGAGGTGCCGGTGACACGTGCCAGGTCTCGAGCAACCGCATCACTACGAACAGCGACGATCCGAGTCCGAGGCAACCGAGCACGGCGCCGGCGCGGGCGAATCGCGCGGCTGCGGCTGCTGCGGGCTGCTCCGGTCCCGGCATCGTCTCCTCAGCTTACCTCCTGCTACCGTGCGTCGTAGGTGGCGAGGGGTCCAAAGACAACGTCGCAGGTGAGCGCGATCCCGCCCTCACTTCACGAGCTCGAGCTCGAGGTCATGGAGCAGCTCTGGCGCGCTGGCGAGACATCGGTGCGGTCGGTCATGGACGAGCTGAACCGTGACGCCGACAAGGAGCGCGCCTACACCACCTACATGACGACGATGGCCCGTCTGTACCGCAAGGGCCTCCTCCGTCGCCGGCGAGAAGGTAAGACGGACTACTACGCCCCAGCCTATGGGCGCGACGAGTACATGGCGATGCGAGCAAGAGCCGAGGTCGATCAGGTGATCTCCCAGTACGGAGATCTCGCGCTCAGTCACTTCGCTGAGCAGATGGCCGAGCTCGATCCAGCTCGCCGGCGAGCACTCCAGCGCCTGGCCAGGCGCCGCTGAACCGATCCCCGCCCGCAGCGCCGTCGGCGACTTGCGGCAGCACGTCTACTATCGGTCGTAGTATGATGTGCGGTAGTAGATATGTCGCGATCAAATCCGCCCCGGAAAACCGAACCCGAGCGGGTCCCCGGAGCCTTTGAGGGGGAGACGATCACCCGCCGCAGGCTGATGACAGGCACCGCGCAGGCGGCGGGCGCGATCGCTGTGGCCGCGTTCACCCTTCCGGCGCTGGGGTTCGCGGTCGCTCCTGTGTTCCATCGCGCCGCCGCCGACTGGCAGGACATTGGCCCGCTCGAGCGTTTCTCGGACTCGGACTACACGCCCATCGTGATCACGATTGCCAATGGGATCGGCGAGGCGGGCAGCTCCGTCGCCTACGTCCGCAAGCACAACGTCGAGGTCGACGGCCCGGTCAAGGATCGCTACGACGAGGTCATAGCGATCTCCAATCGCTGCGTACACGTCGGATGCCCTGTCCGTTACGTGGCAGCCGCGCGGAGCTTCGTATGCCCCTGCCATGGCGGCGTCTACAACTTCCGTGGCATCCGGGTCGGCGGTCCACCTCCCCGCCCGCTCGATCGCTTCTACACGCTGATCCGCGACGGGCGCGTTCTGCTCGGCCCCAGGTTCAGCGTAAATAGCGAATTGCGTCGGTTTTCGCCGCGGGATCCGGGCCAGCCGCTCGATGGGATCGGTCAGTTCCTGTACCCGGCGCGATTCTCGACCGTCGACGCACCGGCCGACGCCAAGCCGTAGGCGGCCAAGCCGCAACCGGCGACGATGATTTCCTGATCCGCGACCGGTCTAGGCGACTGAGCACATAAGCTCTGTGTCAACCGCTGAGGAGACAAGTCATGGGCAAGATCAAGGCGCACGAGTTCATCTCGGTCGACGGTGTGTACGAGTCACCGTCGTGGACGATGGAGTTCGAATTCGACCCGAAGATGGGTGAGGCGATCGGTGCGGTCGTGGGGTCGTGCAAGGGCCTGCTGCTCGGCCGCAATACGTTCGAGATGTTCGCACCCGCGTGGTCTGCCCGCACCGCCGAGGACGATCCGGGAGCGCCCTTCTTCAACGAGTCGCCGAAGTACGTCGTCTCCTCCGCACCGCAGCTGAACGTCGAGTGGAACAACTCCACGCTGCTGGGCCGGTACAGCCCTGACGCGATCCGCGATCTCACCGACCACGTCGACGGCGACCTGTACGTCAGTGGCAGCGGCACTCTGGTCCGAGCGCTGCTGGCCGACGGCCTGCTGGACGAGCTGCACCTGTTCGTGTACCCGGTGCTCCTCGGCGACCGCGACCGCCTGTTCACGCAGGGCTCCCCGAAGGCGAAGCTGTCACTGGCACAGAGCGACGCCTACGACAATGGCGTCGTGCACCTTGCGTACGCGCCGGCGGCCTAGGCGAGGCGTACGCGCCGGCCGCTAGGCGACCGGCCGAACGGCCACGCCTGCCCTGGCGAGATACTCCTTGACCTCTGCGACGGTGTGATCGCCGTAGTGGAAGATCGAGGCGCACAGCACCGCGTCCGCACCCGCGCCGACTGCCTCGGACAGGTGCGACAGCTCGCCGGCGCCGCCGGAGGCGATCACCGGCACGCTGACGGCTTCCGCCACGGCGGCGGTCAACGCGAGGTCGTAGCCGGCGTTGGTGCCGTCGCGATCCATGCTGGTCAGCAGGATCTCTCCGGCGCCCCGCTCTGACCCCTCGCGGGCCCACCCGACGGCGTCGCGCCCGGTGGGCGTGCGGCCGCCGGCGACGTAGGCCTCCCAGCCGTCTCCGTCGCGGGCCTTGGCGTCGATCGCCAGGACCACGCATTGTGCGCCGAACGTGCTCGCAAGCTCGTCGATCAGCTCGGGACGTGCCAGGGCCGCCGAGTTGACCGACACCTTGTCGGCACCCGCGTCGAGCACCGCCTGCGCGTCGTCCACGGACCGGATCCCACCGCCGATCGTGAACGGAACGAACACGTCGTCGGCGGTCCGGCGGGCGAGCTCGACGGCGGTGCTCCGCTTGTCGGAAGTCGCCGTGATGTCGAGGAACACGAGCTCGTCGGCGCCGGCCGCGTCGTACCGGCACGCCAGCTCGACGGGATCTCCGGCGTCGCGCAGATCGACGAAGCCGATGCCTTTGACGACCCGCCCCGCGTCGACGTCCAGGCAGGGGATCACGCGCTTGTAGTGCACTACCCCTCGTCTTTGCGCGCGTCGAGAACGGCCTGGCCGTCGCCCACGCTGAAGCGCTGCTCGTAAAGTGCCTTGCCGACGATCACACCGCCGAGGTTGACCTGGCGAAGCTCGACGAGGGCGCGCAGATCGTCGACTGAAGCCACGCCACCCGAGTAGACGAACGTGCCGCGAACCGCGGCCGCTGCGGTGGACACACCCTCCAGGTCAGGACCCTCGAGCATTCCGTCTCGCGCGATGCTCGAGTACACGAAGCGGTGCACGCCGCGCGCCCGGAGACGTTCGATCACGGGACCGACCGGGAGCTCGGTCTGCTCGGTCCACCCCGAGGCCGCGAGCATGCCGTCGCGAACGTCGACGGATACGACCACGCGATCTCCGTACTCCGCCAGCGCGGCGTCGAGGAGATCGACATCGCGGTAAGCGGCGGTTCCGAGCACGATCCGCGTCGCGCCCGCGTCGATCGTCCGATGGATCGCGTCGATCGTCCTCAGCCCTCCCCCCACCTGGACCGGGACCGTCACCTCCGAGCAGATCCGCCGCACGTGCTCGACGTTGGCGGGCGCGCCGCTGCGCGCGCCGTCAAGGTCGACGACGTGCAGGGCGCGGGCGCCGTCCGCGACCCAGCGCCGCGCGGCGTCGAGCGGATCGGCGTCGTAGACCGTCTCGGAGTCGAACGCTCCCTGCTGGAGGCGCACCGCCTGACCGCCACGGATATCGACTGCGGGGAGCAGGATCATGCGCGTCCCGCCGCCGTGTGCGACGCGACCGCCGAAGGTTCGGCGCACAAGTCGACGAAGCTCTGGAGCATGCGCAGTCCGTGTGCAGAGGACTTCTCGGGGTGAAACTGCACGCCGAACACCGACCCGTGCGCGACGATCGTCGCAAAGCGCTCGCCGTACTCCGTCGTGGCGACCACGTCGTCGGAGTCGTGCGGGCGGGCCGCCAGCGAGTGCACGTGATAGAAGGGACAACCCTCAGTAGGGAGGCCTGAGGTCAGTGGCGACGGCCGCTCGAACGTGACCTCGTTCCAGCCGATGTGCGGGATGCGCAGGCCGCGGGTGTCAAGCGACGTCACCTCACCGCGGATCAGTCCGAGCCCGTCGGTCGGTTCAAGCTCGTCGGAGCGCTCGAGCAGCACCTGCATGCCCAGGCAGATGCCGAGCACGGGAACGCCGTCGGCCGCCCGAGACCGGATGAGATCACCGAGCCCAAGCGAGTGCAAGCGCCTCATCGCCTCAGGAAACGCTCCAACTCCCGGCACGACCAGGCCCTCGCAGCCGCGCAGCACGTCGCTGTCGCTCGTCACGGCCACCTGGGCGCCGACGTGTTCGAACGCCTTCTGCACCGAGCGCCGGTTGCCCATCCCGTAGTCGACGAGCCCGATTCTGGTCGCCTGGGTCATACGAGCGTTCCCTTGGTGCTCGGCACGCCGCGCTCGGTCGGATCGATCGTCACGGCGACGCGCAGCGCCCTCGCGAATGCCTTGAACACCGCCTCGATCACGTGGTGGACGTTCGTGCCCGCCTGGACTGTGAGGTGCAACGTCAGCCTTGCGTTGGATGCGAGCGCGCGAAAGAACTCCTCGGTCAGCTCGTGGTCGAAGTTGCCGATCGAGCCGGGCGGCAGGGACGCCTCGAATACGCAGAGCCCGCGCCCCGAGACATCGACCGCGCACGCCGCGCGTGCCTCGTCCATCGGCACTGTCGTGGCGCCGTAGCGGGTGATGCCGGCGCGGTCGCCGAGCGCCTGATCGAGCGCCTGGCCGATGCAGAT
>DASYFZ010000707.1:0-4301 GCA_036000295.1 Solirubrobacteraceae bacterium | reverse complement strand
CCGCCAGCAGCATCTCGGCCAGCCGCAGATCGGTGGCAGTGGTCACCTTCAGATTCTCCGGCCCCGACGCGACCACGCGGACCGTGCCCCCGGCTTGCTCGACCAGCCATGCGTCGTCCGTCGCCGCCGCGAGCAGATCGTCGGGGGCCTTTAGCAGCGCGCGATCAAGCGCAGCGCGCCGGAACACCTGCGGCGTCTGCACCGCCCACAGGCGGCCGCGATCGAGCGTCCGTGCGACCGTCCGGCCGTCGTCGGCGACCTCTTTGATCGTGTCGGACACCGGCATCGCAGCGATCACCGCGTCCGCGTCCGAGCCGGCGAGCTCGAGCAGCGCGCGCTCGAATAGATCGGTGGTCGCCAGGGGGCGCGCCGCGTCGTGCACGATCACCGGATCGCCGTCGCCGCACGCCAGTAGCGCCTCACGCACCGACACCGACCTCGTCGCGCCGCCCGCCACCGTGACAACGCCGTCGGGAACCGCCACGGCCGTGTTCTCGGCCGGTAGCGCCACCACGATGCGCCGCACCGCATCGAGTGACTGCAGAGCGGCGATGCTCCACTCGAGCATCGGCCTGCCTGCAAGCGTGACGAGCGCCTTGGGCCGGCCGGACCCAAGGCGCTCGCCACGACCTGCGGCCACGATCAACGCGACCGCCATCTCGTTTGCCGCAGCCGGTCTACTTCGCCGCGACCGCCATCTTTGCAGGGCGTTTCACGCCCGAGGACTCTGCGAGCAGCGCGTAGATGTGCTCCTCGACCTCCTCCTCGTCCATCTCTAGCGCGTACATCAACTCGGACGCGAGGATCTTCTTTGCTCGCGTGAACATCTGCTTCTCGCCGGTCGACAGGCCCTTTTCGGACTCGCGGGTCGCAAGGTTGCGTACGACCTCGGCGAGCTCGTAGATGTCTCCTGTCTTGATCTTGTCGCGGTTGTGCTTGAACCGGCGGTTCCAGTTCTTAGGCATCTCCGAGCACTCGTCCTGCAGCACAGCGAGCACCTTCTTGACGGTGTCCTCGTCGATGACGCGCCGCAGCCCAGCAAGCGCGGCGTTCTCGGTCGGGACCATGACAGTCATGTCGTTGTGGAGGATCTTGATCGTCAGATACTCCCGGCTCTCCCCTAGTACTTCCTTGACCTCCTTGCGCAGCACCTTGCCGGCTCCATGATGCGGGTACACGACGTTGTCGCCGATCTCGAACTCGATATGAGGCGGTGCCTCGACGGCGTCGAGATCCTCGAGGTGCTCTTCGATTAGCTCGGTGATGACGTCCTCCTTACTCTCCCAAGCCCCGCGAACGCGTGGCCCGCGAGTGACTGACTTCATTTCAATTGGTACAGCTCTATGTCTGCAGGTACCGGTCCACTAGGTTGATCTCCTGCTGACGGCGAAGGCCCTCTCTGATGTCCTTCGCCCGGATCTCGCCGACACCGTCGACGGTCTCCAACTCGCCGTCTGTGGCGGCGAGCAAATCCTCCAGAGCGCCAAACTCGTCGATGATCCTCTGGACGACAAGCTTGGGAAGTCTGGGGATACGCCCGAGGATACGGAAGCCGCGAGGCGACACCGGGTAGTCGAGCGTGTTTAGCTTGCGGTCGTGGCCGAGCAGCTCTGACAGCCGGCCGAAATCGAGCAGGTCCTGATGCGGCAGGCGCACAAGATGGTCGAACGACGCGGCGAACGAATCGTCGGTGTCCTCGACCAGGTAGTCGTGCACGAGCGCAGCCTTGTCGGCAGATACGCCGACCATCGTCTCGTCGAGCTGCATCTCGATCAGCCGGCCTTCGGTGCCGAGCTCGACGATGTAGCGCTCGATCTCGACGGCCATTCTCGTGACGAGCTCCGCGCGCTGCAGAACCGTCAGCACGTCATGCAGCGTGGCGCCGCCCTCGAACTCGAGCGCGGTCAACCGCGTCGACACCTGGTCCAGGCGGCTGCGGTACTTGTCGAGCGTCGCGAGCGCCTGATTTGCCTTGGCGAGCACGACCGGGATGTCCTCGAGGATGTACTTGATCCCGTCGACGTACAGCGACACGATCTCGCGCCGCTCGGAGATCGCAACGACCAGAGAGTCGGTCTGCTTTGAGACGCGCTCGGCGGTGCGATGACGCGTGCCGGTCTCGAGCGTCAGGATCGTCGGGTCGGGCGTGAGCTGAACGTTGGCGTGCGCGATCTTGGTCGCGTTCGAGCTGAGCACGATCGCGCCGTCCATCTTCGCCAGCTCATAGAGGAACGCGGGCGAGTAGTCGAGATCGAGCTTGATCCCGCCTGAGAACAGGAACGCCAGCTCGTCCGCGTCGCCGATCACGATCAGACCGCCCGTGTGGGCGGACTGAATGTTGTCCAGACCCTCGCGGAGTGCGGTTCCGGGCGCGACCATCTCGAGCGCCCGGACCATCCGGGAGTCCTGTCGAGACTCGAGCTCCTCTTTGAGCTCTTCCCCGGATCGCGGCGGCATGAAGGCCAATTTTACCTCTTATTCATGGGTTCGACCGCCACGACGGACCCGGACTGTTCGTAGATCCGACTATCGCGCCGCCGGCGCGCACCAGCGGCGACCATCGCGCATGCACGATCAGGCCGCGATCGCCGCAGACCGTTGGTCGCCGCCGAGCGCCGCAGCGAACGCCGAACGCAGCGTCGCATGCGATTCAGGCTCGACGACCGGCGTCAATCCGAATTTCTGAGCCTCGGCCAACCGGCGGTCTCCGTGCGCCACCGTCCGCAGCTCGCCGGTCAGCCCGAGCTCGCCGAAGCACGCCAGTGGACGGCCCGCCGACGCGCCTAGCTCCGTCCGCTTGACGGCGCTCGCGACGGCGAGCGCGACCGCAAGATCCGATCCCGGATCGTCGACGCGCACGCCGCCGACGACGTTGACAAACACGTCGGCCGAGCCGAGACCGATGCCCGCGTGGCGGCCGAGCACGGCCAGCACCAGCGCGACGCGATTGCGGTCCAGGCCAGACACGACGCGCCGCGGCGGCACGAGCTCCGATCGACAGACGAGCGCCTGCACTTCGACGAGCAGCGGCCTTGAGCCCTCCATCGCGCACAGCACCACGCTGCCAGGCGCGCGCGTGGCCTCGCCCACGAACCGAGCCGAGGCGTCCAGCACCTCGACCAGCCCGTGATCGCGCATCTCGAATACGCCGGCCTCATGCGCCGGGCCGAACCTGTTCTTCAGCGCGCGCAGCGTGCGATACGTGCGCTCCCGCTCGCCCTCGAACGCGAGCACGCAGTCGACCATGTGCTCGAGCACTCGCGGTCCCGCGAGCGCGCCGTCCTTGGTCACATGGCCGACGAGCAGCACGGCGATGCGCCGGGCCTTGGCGACGCGCATGATCTCGCCCGCGACCTCGCGCACCTGCGCAACCGATCCGGCCGCACCCGACAGGTCGCTTGAGTGAAGCGTCTGCACCGAGTCGATCACGCACACCTCGGGTCGCTCGTGCTCGAGCGTCGCCAGCACCGTGTGCAAGTCGGTCTGCGCGATCACCGGGATCCGCAGCGCCGCGTCGCCGCTCAGCCGCTCAGCGCGCAATCGAATCTGCGCCGCCGACTCCTCGGCCGACACGTACAGCGTGCGCCGGCCGGAGGCCAGCACGTTCGCGAGCGCCATCGTCGTCAGCGTCGACTTCCCGATCCCGGGCGCGCCCCCGATCAGGATCAGCGATCCGGGAACAATGCCTCCGCCGAGCACGTTGTCGAACTCGCCGATGCCGGTACTCAACCGCTCGTGCTCATCGACCGCGACGTCCCCGAGTGCGACCGGAGCGACCGGGGCAACTGCCGAAGCGCCGGAGCCGGGCCGCGCGCCCGCGCCGGACAGCCCGGCGAGCGGCTCTTCGATCAGCGTGTTCCACTCCCCACAGCCGGGGCAGCGCCCCGCCCAGCGCGGCGTCTGGTGTCCGCACGCCGAGCAGACGTGAATCGTGGTGGGGCGACCCATTAGTGCTTCCCGCGGGGAACACGGTCGCACCGAGAGGCGTCGCGGGTGGATGACTGGCAAGGACGCAGGAGCCAGCCGGATGACGCGGGCGCGGCCCGAACAAGCGAGGCTGGATGCCGAGCGGGCCGCGAGCCCGCGGCAGCAGAGCTGCGCGAGGCGACGAGGACGCGGCCAGGCGTCACCCGAGGCGACTCGAATGCGACCGTATTCGTCGTGGGGACCACAAGAGCGAGGCTACGGCCTCGCCCCGACGTAAACGCTTACGCGCCCTACTCGCCCTCGGACGGAGTGGCGTCGCCGGCCGGCGGGTCGGCCTGGGGCTCGCCCGCCTCGGCCTCCTCGCCAGAGCCGCC
>DASYFZ010000657.1:0-19626 GCA_036000295.1 Solirubrobacteraceae bacterium | reverse complement strand
GGATTACACCCGCTGCTACCTGCCGCCGGGCGCGGGAGACCGCGGACAGGTCGTCGACGTGCAGTGCGTCGAGCTGCACGCCGACGGAATCGCTTGTGAGCCGACGCCCTCGGCGGGGCTATCCTCAATGGTGTGACAGTTGCCGAGCAGGTTCGCGCCGACATCACGAGCGCGATGAAGGCCCAGGAGAAGCAGCGTGTGGGTGCGCTGCGATTGGTGCTGTCGGAACTTCAGAAAGCTGCCAAGGAGGGCGGCGACGACGAGCTCGCGGTGCTGCGCCGCGAGCGCAAGCGCCGCCTGGAGGCCGCCTCGCAGTTCCGCGACGGAGGACGCCCCGAGCTCGCCGATCAGGAGGAGGCGGAGGCGGAGCTGATCGCCGGGTACATGCCGGCGGAGCTGTCCGACGAGGACCTCGACGCGATCGTCACCGCGGCGATCGCCGAGACCGGCGCCTCATCTCCCAAGGAGATGGGCCAGGTGATGAAGGTGGTCATGGCCAAGTCGCAGGGCCGCGCCGACGGCAAGCGCGCCTCCGCTCGAGTACGAGAGGCGTTGGCCTAGCCCATTGCGCAGGCAGCTCGAGCTCGACAATGCAGTCGCCGCCGAATTGGCGGGCAGCGAGGACGCGGTGCTGCGCGCACTGGAGGGGCACCTGGACTGTGACGTGTTCCTGCGGGGCAACGTGCTCACGCTCGAGGGCGACGCCAGCGCCGTTGACGCCGGCACGGCCGTCGTGCGCGAGCTGTCGGAGCTGATCTCCCAGGGACACGAGATCGCGGCCGGGACGATCGAGGCGGTCACCAACGCGCTGGACCAGCATGAGTCCGCGTCGGCGATCCTCGAGGACGTCGTGTGGCGCCACCGCAACACCAAGGTCGCGCCCAAGACCGTCAACCAGAAGCGCTACGTCGACTCGATCCGCCACAACACGATCACGTTCGGGATCGGACCGGCCGGAACCGGCAAGACCTTCCTCGCAGTCGCGCTCGCGGCGGCGGCGCTCAGCCGGCGCGAGGTCAACCGGATCATCCTCACGCGGCCGGCGGTCGAGGCCGGGGAGCGGCTTGGCTTCCTGCCCGGCGACCTGATGGCCAAGGTCGACCCGTACCTGCGCCCGCTGTTCGACGCGCTGCACGACATGCTCGAGCCCGAGAAGGTCAGCCAATATCTCGAGCGCGGCGTGATCGAGGTGGCCCCGCTGGCTTTCATGCGGGGGAGGACGCTCAATGACAGTTTCATCATCCTCGACGAGGCCCAGAACACCACGCCCGAGCAGATGAAGATGTTCCTGACCCGGCTTGGGTTCAACTCCAAGATGGTGGTCACAGGGGACATCACGCAGATCGACCTGCCCCGCGAGCACGAGTCCGGGCTGGTCGTGGTCGCCGACATCCTCGAAAAGGTCGAGGGGATCGAGTTCGTGCGGTTCGGGGGCGAGGATGTCGTGCGCCACAAGCTCGTGCAGCGGATCGTGGCCGCGTACACCGAGCACCAGCAGCGGCTGGCCCCCGAACTTCGACCACGCAAGCGGGCGTAGTGAGTCTTGACGTCGAGGTCATCGGGATCGAGTCGATCGCTCCCGTGGATCCGACTATCACCGAGATCGAGGAGCTCTGCTCGCTGGCGATGTCGTCGGCGGGGATCGCCGACGGGCACATGGCGGTCGAATTCGTCGACGAGGAGCGGATCCGCGAGCTCAACCGCGACTATCGCCGGATCGACGAGCCCACCGACGTACTGTCGTTCGGCGTCGACGAGGACGGCGTCTCGGCCGGGCCCAGGGAGCTCGGCGACATCGTGATCTGTCCCGGGCACACCGCGGATCTGCGCGAGGCGATCGTGCACGGGGCGCTGCACCTGAGCGGCATGGATCACGAGACCGATGACGGCGAGATGCTCGCCCTGCAGTCCGAGCTGATGCGCTGGGTCAATTGAGCTCGGGCGCCGACAGCCCGACCGACACCCGGTCCGGCTTCATCGCGCTGGCAGGACGGCCGAACGTCGGCAAGTCGACGCTCGCCAACGCGATCGTCGGCGCCAAGATCGCGATCGTCTCAGACAAGCCGCAGACCACGCGCAGGGCGATCCGCGGCGTCGCCACAGGCCCAGACTGGCAGCTCGTGCTGGTCGACCTGCCCGGCGTCCAACGTCCGCGCGATGCGCTCACCGAGCGCATGCAGCGCCGCGTCGAGTCAGAGCTCGCCGACGCCGACGGATGCCTGCTCGTGCTCAACGCGCAACAGGGCATCGGGCCCGGCGACCGATTCATCGCCGGCCTGCTCGCGTCGTCCCCGGTACCGGTCGTGATCGCCGTCAACAAGATCGACCGCGCCGAGCGCGCGAAGACGGCGGCTCTGCTGCAGGCGGCCGAGGATCTCGGGATCGCGGACGAGATCTTTCCCGTGTCGGCGCGGACCGGCGCGGGCGTGCCGTCGCTCACCAACCACCTCGCGGCGCTGCTGCCGGCCGGCCCGTTCTACTTCGAACGACGGCAGCGGTCCGATCAGTCCGAGGGCGTGATCCTGTCAGAGCTAGTCCGCGAACAGGTGCTGGCACGCACCCGCGAGGAGGTGCCGCATGCCGTCGAGGTCGAGATCGAGGACATCGATCGCCACCGCGAGGAGTTCGTGCGGATTGAGGCGGTGATCCTGGTGGAGACCGAGTCCCAGAAAGGCATCTTGATCGGGGCTCGCGGGCAGATGGTCAAATCGATCGGCGTCGCGGCCCGCCGCGCGATCGAGCGCGAGCTCGGCTCCCGGGTCCACCTGGAGCTGTCGGTGAAGGTCCGGCGGCACTGGCGTGCCGACGAGCGCCTGCTCGACCGACTCGGCATCGAGTAACCGCGGCCTCGACCACCCTAGAATCGACGGCCCCGTGGACGACTCCCAGATCGCATTCGACGAGCGCGGGCTCGTGCCGTGCATCGTCCAGGACTGGAACAGCGGCGAGGTGCTGACGCTCGCCTACATGAACGCAGAGTCGCTGGCGCTCACTCGTCAGACCGGCGAGGTCCATTTCTTCAGCCGATCCCGGCTCCAGCTGTGGCGCAAGGGCGAGACCTCCGGCAACGTCCAGCGGGTCAGGTCGATCCGCTACGACTGCGACGGCGATGCTCTGCTGGCGATCGTCGAACCCGTCGGCCCGGCGTGCCACACCGGCGAGCGGACATGCTTTCACCGCGGCCAGCTCGAGCCGGGGGCACCGTATGAGGTGCTTCCCACGCTCGAGCGCACGATCACGCATCGTGCCGAAACCCGCCCAGAAGGCTCCTACACGACGACGTTGCTCGCCGATCCGGCCCTGGCCGGGGCCAAGGTCCAGGAGGAGGCCGAGGAGGTTGTGCGCGCCGTGCGCGAGGAATCCGACGACCGAGTCGCCGAGGAGGCCGCGGACGTCGTCTATCACCTGGCGGTGCTCTTGCGGGGGCGGGGGCTGACGCTTGCCGACGCCGAACGGGTTCTCGATGGCCGTCGTAAGTCCTGACGCCGCCCTGACCGGGATCCAGCCGTCGCTCGAGGCGGCGCGGTCGCTGGCGCGCGACCACAACCTGATCCCGCTGCGCCAGACATTCATCGACGACTGCCAGACGCCCGTCTCGGCATATCTCAAGCTCAGACAGGAACCGGGCAATTGGCAGGTCACGCGCTCGGCCCAGGGCGCCCGAGGCCACAGGGGACCGTCCTTCCTGCTCGAGTCGGCCGACCACGGGCGTGTCGGTCGCTACTCGTTCATCGGCGTTCGGCCGCGCAAGGTGCTGCGCTGGTCATTGGGCGATGCCGGCGACCCCTACGCACTGGCGGCCGCCGAGCTCGAGCGCTTCCGGCCGGCGCCAGTCGAAGGGCTGCCGCCGTTCGCGGGCGGGGCGGTGGGCGTGTTCGCCTACGACCTGGTGCGCACCGTCGAGCCGTTGGGTGCACCGAACCCAGACACGATCGGCGTGCCCGATCTCGCGTTGATGATGACCGACGCGCTCGTCGTGTTCGACCACCTCATGCGCACCGTCACCGTGCTCGCCAACGCGCATGCCGACGACGACCTCGACGCGTCATACGCGGCAGCGGCGCAGACAATCGCCGACATCCGGTGGTGCCTGAGCGGGCCGTTGCCGCGGCCGAAGGAGCCGCACGAGGCCGAGCGCGTGGCGCCGGCGTTTCAGTCCAACATGTCGCGCGAGCAGTTCGAATCAAACGTCTCGCGGATCATCGAGTACATCTTCGCCGGCGACGCCTACCAGGTCGTTCCGTCACAGCGGTGGTCGGCGCCGGTGCCGGTCGAGGCGTTCTCGATCTACCGTGGCCTGCGGGCCGTCAATCCGAGCCCGTACATGTACTTCCTCGACTTCGGCGATTTCGAGATCGCGGGCGCCAGCCCCGAGCCCTTGATCACGGTCACCGGGCGCCGGGTCGCCACCCGCCCGATCGCCGGCACCCGGCCCCGCGGCACCAACGCCGAGGAAGACCTCCGCATCGCCCAGGATCTGCTCGCCGATCCCAAGGAGCGCGCCGAGCACGTGATGCTCGTCGACCTCGGGCGCAACGACCTGGGCCGCGTGTGCACCTACGGCAGCGTCGCGGTCGAGGACTTCATGGCGGTCGAGAACTACAGCCACGTGATGCACATCGTCTCGAGCGTCACCGGCAACCTGCGCGACGACGTTGGCGCGCTCGACGCCCTGCGATCGGTGCTCCCGGCCGGCACGCTGTCGGGCGCCCCGAAGGTCAGGGCGATGCAGATCATCGACGAGCTCGAGCCGGTCAAGCGCGGCGGCTACGGCGGCGCGATCGGCTACGTCAGCTACACGGGCGACCTCGACACCTGCATCCACATCCGGACGGTCGTCGTCAAGGACGGGATCGCCCACGTGCAGGCGGGAGGCGGCACCGTCGCCGACGCCAAGCCCGACTACGAATTCCGCGAGTCCGAGGCCAAGGCCCGGGCTGTGCTGAAGGCGATCGAGCTCGCCGTCGCACAGCCCGAGTGGCCATAGATCGGCTGCGGCTACCCCACCGCCCAGGTGACCGGCGAGTTGACGTAGGCGTCGGTGCCCGTGTAGGCGATCTTGTTGATGCCGCCCGGGACGAGGAACGTCAGGCAGTTGTTGAAGCTGCTTCCCGACGGCATCTGGGTCGTGGACTGGTGGTCCGGGCAGCGCGGGAAGGTGCCGATGAACGTCACGCTCTGGGCGGTGTTGCCGGTGCTGTCGATCCCCTCGATCGCGGCCGAGGTAGCGTCGACGTCGATCGTCCCCGGTCCGAGGTTCGTGACCTTCACCTTGACGTAGACCGGCGTCGCGGCCTTCTGCGTGGCGTCGAGCTGGATGCCCTTGAAGTCGTCGAGGGTGCCCTTCTCCAGCGACTGCACCGTAACGTTCAGCGTCGAGGGCGTGGCGTGGCTCAGCGGCGTGTATCGCACCGTGGCCGAGGTGCCGACCGCGAGCTTCGTCCCGGGGTCTGCCGGGCCACCGGACGCCTTGGCGGAATCCACCTTCGCGGCGGGCGTCGACGATGTGGGCGACGCGGGCGGCGTCGACGCGGGCGAGGCAGCGGCCTGCGAGCTCGACGAGGAGCTGCTGCTGCCGCACGCGGCAAGCCCCGCCGCAAGACCGGCGGTCGCCAGGACGACCCCGGCACTCCTCCTGAAGTGCAACCAACCTGTATGACTCATCACGGCTCCTTTGGCGTTTTTGCCGCGCAAGCGTCGCGGTCTGAGCCGTTGCCGACAATCGGGTGAGCCACCTGCACTTTTGTGGCCGCCACCCCTAGGTTTTCCGGGGCCTCGGCACCACCTGCGGCAACCCTCGTTACCGTTCGCTGCAGTGAGAGTCCTCGTCCTGGACAACTACGACAGCTTCACCTACAACCTGGTCCAGTTCCTCGGTGAGCTGGGCTCAGAGATCGAAGTCGTCCGCAACGACCACGCGACCGTCGACGACCTGCTGATTCGCGGCTATGACCGCGTGATCGTGTCCCCGGGTCCATGCACCCCCGACGAGGCCGGGATCTCGCTCGAAGCGGTCCGCCGATTCCCGATGGCATCCGTGCCGACGCTCGGCGTGTGCTTGGGCCATCAGGCGCTCGTGCAGGCGTGGGGCGGCAAGGTCGTCCGCCATCAGCCGGTGCACGGGCGCACCACGAAGATCGAGCACGACGGCAAGACGATCTTCCGCGGGCTGCGGGAGCCACTGGAGGTGGGGCGCTACCACTCGCTCGTGGCGCATCCGGCGCTCCCGGACGTGCTCGAACGCAGCGCGGCCGCGGGCGAGGTCGTGATGGCCGTGCGCCACCGCGAGCTACCGGCGGAGGGCATCCAGTTCCATCCCGAGTCCGTGCTCACCGAGCAGGGCCGCGAGCTGCTCAGCAACTTCTTGGCGCGCACGCGATGAGCGCCGGGCAGGATCTGATGACACGCTCGATCGACGCGCTGGCGTCGGGGGAGGACCTTTCGCTCGAGGACGCGGCGGCTGTGCTGTCGGAGATCATGGCCGGGAACGCCTCGGAGATCCAGATCGCCGCCTTCCTGATCGCGCTGCGGACCAAGGGCGAGACCGTCGACGAGCTCGCCGGACTGGCGCGGACGATGCGGGCGCACGCCGTGCGGGTGCAGCCGACCAGCGACGACCTGCTGGACACCGCCGGGACCGGCGGCGGGCGCCGGACCTTCAACGTCTCGACCACCGCAGCGCTGATCGCCGCCGGCGCGGGCTGCGCGGTGGCCAAGCACGGCAACCGCTCCGCGACCGGCCTGTCCGGATCGGCCGACGTGCTCGAGGCACTGGGCGCGCGCATCGACCTGAGCCCCGACGACGTCGCTCGCTGCATCGACGAGGTCGGGTTCGGGTTCATGTTCGCTCCCGCGCACCACCAGGCGACGCGCTACGTGATCCCGGTCCGCCGCGAGCTCGCAGTGCGCACGATCTTCAACTTCCTTGGTCCGCTGACCAACCCCGCCGGCGCCACGCGACAGCTGGTCGGCGTCTCGGATCCGGGCTACCTGGAGACGATGGCCGGTGCGCTCGCCCGCCTGGGGACCCGGCATGCGCTGCTCGTCAGCGGCGCCGACGGCGTCGACGAGCTCAGCATCTCCGCGCCGACGATCGTGGTCGAGGTCGCCGACGGCGAGCTTCGCAAGTACACCGTGTCCCCGGAGGACGTCGGTCTCCGGCGCGCCGACCCCGAGGCCGTGCCCGGGGGCAACCCACAGCAGAACGCCGATACGGCGCGGAGCATCTTCGCGGGCGATCGCGGTGCGGCGCGCGACCTCGCGGTGCTCAACGCCGGCGCCGCGATCTACGCAGGCGGGCTGGCCGAGTCGCTGGAGCGGGGCGTGCGGGTGGCCGAGCAGGCCGTCGACGGTGGAGCGGCCACCGCCGCGCTCGAGCGCTTCGTCGCGCACACCGTCCAACTTGCGGGCTCGTGAACGCGCTCGACCCGATCATCGCGTCCACCCGCGAGGAGGTGGCGAGGCGGCGCGATCGCGTGCCCGACGCCGAGCTCGAGCGCGAGGCGGCCCGCCGCACGGACGAGCTGCGCCCGTTCGCCGAGGCGCTCGCCAGACCGGGGCTGTCGGTGATCGCCGAGCACAAGCGGAGCTCGCCGTCTGCCGGCCTGATCAGGGCGGACCTCCAGCTCGAGGAGGTCGTCGGCGCCTACGAGCGCGGCGGAGCGGCGGCGCTGTCGGTTCTGACCGAGGGGCCGAGCTTCGGTGGATCCCTCGACGACCTGCGGGCAGCGCGCGCGGCGTCGGCGCTGCCGATCCTGCGAAAGGACTTCATCATCGACGCCTACCAGCTCCACGAGGCGGTGGCGGCAGGCGCCGACGCGATTTTGCTGATCGTGGCCGCACTCGACCGGGCCGACCTCGAGGCGCTACACGAGACCGCTCTGTCGCTCGGGCTCGCGGCGCTGGTCGAGGTGCACGACGAGTCAGAGCTCGAGCGCGCGGCCGCGCTCGGCGCCCGGCTGATCGGGATCAACAACCGCGACCTCACGACGTTGCGGGTCGACATCCGCCGGACGTTCGAGCTGCTGCCCGGCGTGCCGGACGGGGCCACGGTCGTGGCCGAATCCGGTCTGCGCAGCGCGTCGGACCTGTCTGAGCTCGAGGACGCGGGGGTAGACGCGGTCCTGATCGGCGAGGCACTGATGCGATCCGCCGACATCGAGGCCGCCTGCCGGGCGCTCACGAGCCGAACCAAAACCTCCCTTTAGCTCCAATTCAACGCAGGCTCCCACACTGGGCGCGGATGAAGTCGCCGAGCCGCTCGCATTTCGCCGCCTCGCTGGTGGGCGGGGCCGTGGTGGCCGGGACGCTGCTTGCGCTCGGCGTGACCGGGCACGGGAACACCGAGACGATCATCGAGGGGTCGCCGTTCGCCGCGCAGCCGGCCTCCACCGGCGGCACGCGGCTGACCGCGCACTCCATCTACGAGCGTGACGCGCCCGGCGTGGTTTTCGTTCGCGCGCAGATCATCCAGCAGGTGCAGGATCCGTTCGACCTGTTCCCCGCGCAGGAACGCAGCATCTCGACGGGATCCGGCTTCCTGATCGACGGGACCGGCGACATCCTCACCAACTATCACGTGATCGAGGGCGCCAACCGCTCCAACGGCGTCAGCGTCCAGTTCGAGGACAACGTCATCCGCAGGGCGGTGGTGGTCGACCAGGACGCCAACAACGACCTCGCCCTGCTGAAGGTCAACACCGCAGGCGTGCCGGAGGTTCACCCGCTGCTGCTGGGCGACTCCACGACCGTCCAGGTGGGTGACCCGACGCTTGCGATCGGCAACCCGTTCGGGCTCGACCGGACGCTCACCAGCGGGATCGTGTCGGCGCTCCAGCGCCAGATCCAGGGGCCGAGCGGGTTCAGCATCGACAACGTCATCCAGACCGACGCTCCGATCAACCCGGGCAACTCCGGTGGGCCCTTGCTCGACGCCGCCGGCCGCGTGATCGGGATCAACTCGCAGATCGCCACCGGCGAAGGTGGTCAGGGCAGCGTCGGAATCGGGTTCGCGATCCCGGTCAACACGGCGCGGGAGTTCATTCCGCGCCTCAAGCACGACGGCAAGGTCGAGATCGCAGACATCGGCGCCACCGGCGTCGCGGCCACGGGCTCAAAGCACGGCGCCGTGATCCGCAGCGCCCCGGAGGGTAGTCCGGCGGCCGAGGCCGGCCTCGCTGCCGGCGACGTGATCCTGTCTGTTGCAGGCGTCAAGGTGGCGAGCATGGGCGACGTACTGCAGATCGTCGAGGCGCACCTGCCGGGTCAGACGTTGGCGATCCGCGTGCGCCGGCAGGGTCACGTGCACACGTTCAGCGTAAAGCTGGGCAGTCGTACGGTGAACGCCCCCCAGTAGAGGTCGCGCGCAGTCGTGCCCCTACGATTGTTGAGATGCCCGACGCGCCGAAGATCAAGTTCTGCGGACTCACGTCGCTGCCAGACGCCCATCTCGCCGTGCAGGCGGGGGCCTGGGCGATCGGCCTGATCTTCTGGCCGCACTCGCCGCGCCGCTGCGAGCTGCAGGACGCCGTCGAGATCGCCGCGGCGCTGAAGCGCCAGACCGAGATCGTCGGCGTGTTCGTCAACCCAACGCTCGACGAGGTCGCGCGCACGGCGGATGCGGTGGGTCTGACGATGCTTCAGCTCCATGGCGAGGAGGGACCGGTGTTCTGTTCGGAGGCCGCCCGGCGCACCGGCTGCAAGGTGATCAAGGCGGCGCGCGTACGCGGCCGCGCCGACATCCAGTCGCTGGCCCCGTTTCACACCGACTATCACCTGCTCGACAGCTACAGCGCCGGGGTTCCGGGCGGCACCGGCGAGACGTTCGCCTGGGAGATCGCGCGCGGTCACCGCGGCAAGGTGCCGATGATCCTCAGCGGCGGCCTGAACGCCGGCAACGTCGCCGAGGCGATCGGCGTGGTGCGCCCGTTCGCGGTCGACGTCGCCAGCGGGGTGGAGCTCGCGCCCGGCCGCAAGGACCCCGACAAGCTGCGTGCATTCGCCGCGGCTGTCGCCTCGACCGCGACGCCACAGTTCACCACGCTATGAGCACGATCGAGCACCGCTTCGGCCCGTACGGGGGGCAGTACGTCCCCGAGACGCTGATGCCGGCCCTGTTCGAGCTCGAGGACGCCTGGGTGCTGGCGCGGCAGGACCCCGAATTCCGCGCCCGGCTCGATGCCCTGCTGCGCGACTACGTGGGCCGGCCGTCGCCGCTGTACCTGGCGTCGCGCCTGAGCGAGGTCGTCGGCCACCGCGTGTATCTCAAACGCGAGGACCTCAACCACACTGGCGCCCACAAGATCAATAACGCCATCGGCCAGGCGCTGCTGGCCCAGCGCATGGGCAAGACGCGGATCATCGCCGAGACCGGCGCCGGCCAGCACGGTGTCGCCACGGCGACCGCGTGCGCGCTGCTCGATCTCGAATGCGTGGTCTACATGGGCACGGAGGACATGCGCCGGCAGAAGCCCAACGTCGAGCGGATGGAGTTGCTGGGGGCGACGGTCGAGCCGGTGGATGCGGGCGCAAGGACGCTCAAGGAGGCGGTCTCGGCGGCGATCCGCGACTGGGTCACGAACGTCGGCGCGACGCATTACATCATCGGGTCGTGCGTCGGCCCTGCTCCATACCCGGCGCTTGTGCGCGACCTGCAGCGAGTCATCGGCGACGAGGCGCGCGCGCAGATCCTCGAGCGCGAGGGACGGCTGCCGCGAAGGGTGATCGCCTGCGTCGGCGGGGGCTCCAACTCGATCGGGATGTTCGTCCCGTTCGTCGACGACGCCGACGTCGAGCTCGTCGGCGTCGAGGCCGCGGGGGAGGGGATCGAGACCGGGCGCCACGGCGCGCCGCTGTCCGCCGGCGGTCTCCCCGGCGTCCTGCACGGCGCCTACTCGGCGATCATGCAGGACGAGGACGGCCAGATCCTCGAGGCGCACTCGATCTCAGCCGGGCTCGATTACCCCGGCAGTGGGCCCGAGCACGCCTGGCTTCGCGACTCCGGGCGCGCCCGCTACGAGGCGATCACCGACGCCCAGGCGCTCGAGGCGTTCGCTCGCCTGACGCGGCTCGAGGGGATCATTCCCGCGCTCGAGAGTGCCCACGCGATCGCCTGGACGCTGGCCAACGGCCCCGGCGAGCTCGATCTGGTGTGCCTGTCGGGCCGGGGCGACAAGGACCTGGCCGAGGCGCTCCAGCTGCTCGGCCGCTCGCGATGAGCGCGATGCCGGATCGATCGGCGCCGACCGGCGTCGAGCGCATCGCCGAGGCGTTCGCGTCGGCTCGAGCCGACGGCCGCCGGGCCGCGTTGATGCCGTACCTGATGGGCGGGTTCCCCGATCTGGATACCTCGGCCCGGATCGGCGTCGCTTACGCCGAGTCCGGGGCGGATCTGATCGAGCTCGGCGTCCCGTTCTCAGACCCGCTCGCCGATGGCCCGGTGATCCACGCGGCCGGGACCAAGGCGCTGCGGGGTGGGGCGAGCCTGCCCGCCGTGCTCGAGGTCGCGGCGCGGATCACGGCCTACGTGCCGGTCGTGGTCATGTGCTACTCAAACCCGATCCTGGCTCGCGGCATGGAGCGCTTCCTCGACGGCCTGGCCGCCGCCGGCGTCAGCGGCCTGATCGTCCCCGACATGCCGCTCGAGGAGGCCCCGGACACGCTGGCGGCGTGCGACGCCCGGGGTCTGGCGCTGGTGCCGCTCGTGGCGCCGACCACGCCGGAGACGCGGTTGGCGGCGATCGGTGCGCGCGCACGCGGCTTCGTCTACACGGTGTCGGTGACCGGGACGACCGGGGAGCGCGCGCGGCTCGGTGCCGGTCTGGAGGCTGTGATCGCGCGCACGGCGGCCCACACCGAGGTACCCGTCGCGGTGGGGTTCGGGATCGGAACTGCAGAGCAGGCGGCCGCCGCGGCGGCTGCCGGAGCTGACGGGGTGATTGTGGGGACTCGGCTCGTGCGAGCCGCGGGCGAAGAGCCCGATCCGGTCGCCGCGATCTCGAGCCTGGTGGCGGAGTTCTCCGCGGCGCTCAGGTAAGTGCCCCGAGACGTTGATCTGACGCCATTCGAGCGACCACCGGCGGCGCCTCGCTGCGTCCTCGTCGCCTCGCGCAGCGCTGCTGCGCTTCGGCTCGTGCGTCCTTGCGCGGCATCCACCGGTGGCCGCTCTCGGTGGCGCCCGATCAACCACTCGGGACACTGGCGAATGTTTGCGCCCGGTTGGCGTTCGCTTCCGCGCCCGCTGTACGGGCGCGCGCTCGGTTAGGATGCCTTGGCGATGGGCCTGATTCTTACCGCCACCGTGGGTCTGTGCCTGTGGATCGTGCTCTGGGCACTCGGTGTGTCTGGGTTTGACGCGATCCTGATCGCCGTCGTGATGGTGCTGGTCACAATCGGCATCCGCAATCTGCTCCCGTTCCTGCCCGGTCGGCAGGACTAGCCCAGCCGGCCATGCGTAGCTTCGTGCTCGCACGGCGGCGGGCGCTCCACGTTTGCGTCGGGTTCGCGGCCGTGATGTCGATGGCGGCGGGGTGCCAGACCGCGTCCAACGTCAGCGTCTCGGGCAGCACGCTGACGTTGTATGCGAGCGCGCCCACAGGAGCCGCGAACACTCAGGCGGCCGCCGATGTGCTCGCGGCCGAGCAGCTCGCGTTCAATCAGTCCGGGAGCAAGCTCGGCAAGTTCACGCTGAAGTTCGTCAAGCTCGACGGCACCAAGGCTTCCGACAACGCACGCAGCGCGATCGAGGACACGAGCTCGATCGCCTATCTAGGGGAGCTCGATCCCGGGCTGTCGGCGGATTCGCTGGGCATCACCAACGCGCAGGACCTCCTGCAGGTGACCCCGACCGACACCGCCGCGGCGCTGACCCAGGTGACTCCCGTCGTCCCGAACTCACCTAACCGCTATTACGAGTCGCTAGGGACCTATGGGCGCACGTTTGCCCGGGTGGTGCCGAACACGTCGCTCGAGGCCAAGGCCCAGGTCCAGGAGATGCAGACGTTGCACGTGTCGCGTCTGTATGTGGCCAGTGACGGAAGCCAGTACGGGCGGGCGATCGCCCAGTCGGTCAGGTCTGACGCGCCGGCGTCATCGATCACGATCACACCCTCAGCCGCCGGCGCCGATGCGGTCTTCTACGGCGGGACGTCCGCGGCGGCCGCCGCGAAGGTGTTCAACTCAGCGGCCTCCGGCAACGCTGCGGTAAAGCTCTTCGGCCCGTCGGCGCTGGACAGCCCGACGTTCGCCGCCGGCCTGTCGCCGTCCGCCGGCCGCGTCTACATCTCGTCGCCCGGGTTCATGACCAAGGACCTGAGCACCACGGCCAAGAGCGAGTTCCTCAAGCCGTTCGAGGACGCCTACCACCGAGTTCCGTCGCCACAGGCGATCTTCGGCTACGAGGCGATGTCGGCGGTTCTGTCGGTCCTGAAGAAGGCCGGCGACTCCGCCACCGATCGCGCGATCGTCGTCTCGGACTTCTTCGCGATCAGGAACCGCGACTCGGTCCTGGGCACCTACTCGATCAATGCCCAGGGGGACACGAACCTCGCTCCGTTTGTCTTCAGCCGGGCCGTGAACGGCAAGCTCGTCCCCTTCCAATCCGTGCAAGTGCAGGGGTGAGGCTCGGCGGGGGCGGACAGGGGACGGTGAAGCGGGGCGGGCTCAGTGTGATGGTGCTGGCGGCTGTGGCGGTCCTGGCAGGCTGCGGCAGCGATCACAAAGTCCCGAACAAAATCTCGGGCCAGATGCTCACGATCTACACCAGCCTGCCGTTGCACGGCGCGTCGGCGGTCAGCGGTCAGGCCGTGCTGGGAGGGGCGAGGATGGCGCTCGACGAGATCCACGGACGGATCGGTCGCTACCGGATCGTCCTGCGATGGATGGACGACTCGACCCCCAAGCGCGGGTCTTGGGATCCGGGCCAGACCACCATCAACGCCCACCAGGCGATGAATGACCCCACTACGATCGGCTACATCGGCGAGTACAACTCCGGCGCCAGCGCGATCTCGATTCCCCTGCTCAACCGGATGGGCATCCCGCAGATCAGCCCCACGAGCACCGCGGTCGGGCTCACCTCCCACGGGATCGGCGCCGCTCCGGGCGAGCCCGAGAAGTACTACCCGACGGGGATCCGGACCTATGCCCGGGTCGTTCCGTCCGATGCGATCGAGGCGACGGCGCAGGTGCGGCTTCAGCAGCAAGCCGGGTGCGGCAAGACCTACATCCTCGACGACGGCGAGTTCGACGGCGACGACGCCGAGGCGAGCTTTCAGGTGGCTGCCCGGGCGGCGCATCTGAAGCTGGCCGGCGTGCAGACGTTCGACCCCCGGGTCAAGGACTATCGCCCGCTGGCAGCGGCGGTCGCCACGACCGGCGCCGATTGCGTGCTGATCTCGGCGATCACCGAAGACAATGCGGTGCTCCTGACCAAGCAGGTCGCCCAGGCGATGCCGAACGCCAAGCTATTCGGGACCGCCGGTCTGGCGGAGAGCACGTTTGCCGATCCCGAACAGGGGGGCATTCCGCGCTCACTGGATCCGCGCGTGCTGATCACCGCAGCGGCGCTGGGCCCGTCGGCGTCGCCGCCCTCCGGCAAGGCGTTCTACGACCGCTATCAGCTCCGTTATGGCGCTCCCGAGCCCTATGCGATCTTCGGATACGAGGCAATGAGCCTGATGCTCTCAGCGATTGCGCGGGCGACCAACGACGGCACCGAACCCGCTCAGCGCTCAAAGGTACGGGCGGCGATCTTCTCGACGGCCGGGCGCCGCAGCGTGCTCGGCACGTACAGCATCAAGCCTGACGGCGACACAACCCTCCAGCGCTACGGCGTTTATCGCATCGTTGGCGGTCGGTTGCGGTTCTGGAAGGAGATCCACACCTGACAGGCGACGGGTTGCGGTTAGGTTAGGGCGGCGCGACGAGCGCTTGCTGCAATCCGGACCCCTCACTACGCTGCCTTTCTTCGTGGGCCACTGGGGGCCCGGCAAGACATCCAGAGGAGGAGTATGCGAACTCTTGGCAAAGCTCTGACTGCATGCGTACTCGTAGGCACGGTCATTGGGATCGTCGCCTGTGGGAGCAGCAGTAAGAGCAGCAGCAGTGCCAGCTCCGGGAGCAGTGGCTCCAGCAGCAGCAGCAGCGGCAACACGGTGGACATCTACTCGAGCCTGCCGCTGCAGGGCGCGTCAACCGCGCAGACGGTCCCGATGGTCAACGGCATCAAGCTGGCGCTTCAGCAGGCCGGCAACAAGGCCGGTCAGTGGACTGTCAAGTACACGTCGCTCGACGACTCCACCGCCGCAGCCGGCAAGTGGGACCCGGGCCAGACCGCGGCTGACGCCCGCAAGGCGGCCTCCGACACGAAGGCCGTCTACTACGTCGGCGAGTTCAACTCCGGCGCCAGCGAGGTCTCAATCCCGATCCTCAACGAGGCCGGGCTTCCTCAGGTGAGCCCCGCCAACACGTACGTCGGACTGACCACCAACGAGCCGGGCAGCGCCCCCGGAGAGCCGCAGAAGTACTACCCGACCGGCACGCGTACCTACCTGCGTATCGTGCCGCGCGACTCGATTCAGGCCGCCTCTGACCTGCTCGCGATGAAGCAGGCCGGCTGCACGAAGGTCGCGGTTGCCAACGACAAGGAAGCCTACGGCCAGGGTCTTGCGGCCCTGATCGAGCTCGAGAAGGCCAACTACGGCGTCAACGTCGTCAGCAACACGGGCATCGACCCAACCGCTCCGAACTTCCGTTCCTACGCGGACACGGTCAAGGGCCAGGGAGCGGACTGCTTCTTCTTCGCCGGGATCGTGTCCAACGGCGCGGTCCAGATCACCAAGGACGTCCACGCGGCGCTTCCGACCGCCAAGGTGTTCGGCGGCGACGGCGTCTGCACCGACTCCTACACGAGCGCGAAGAAGGGCGGCGTGACGGCCTCGCTGTACCCGTTGATCCAGTGCACGGTCGCGACCCAGAAGCTGACCGCGTACCCGGGCGGCAAGGACTTCCTTGCGGCCTACTCGAAGGCGTACCACACCTCGAGCCCGGATCCGTATGCGATCTATGGCTACGAGGTGATGAAGCTCGGTCTCGACACGGTCGCCAAGCTCGGCGCCCAAGGCAACAGCAAGTCGGCCGTGCTCAAGGCCCTGTTCGCGACAACGAACCGCCAGTCCGTGCTGGGCACGTACGGGTTCGACAAGAACGGTGACACGACACTGAAGTCCTACGGCCTGTACAAGGTCGACTCGTCCGGCGAGCCCGTCTTCTTCAAGACGATCACGCCGACGAAGGTCCTCTAGCCGTCGTTTTGTAGGAAGCTATGGAGAGGGCGCATCCGGCGCCCTCTCCATACTCCGCATCGATCCGTGGAAGCAAGTTCCTTCACGCCGAGGATGCCCGCCGTGGCGGTTCGGCCGTTGGCGGCCATCCGCAAGTGGATCGGCCGCTGGGGCCTGATCGTCGCGCTGCTCGCCTTGCCGGTCTACTACGGCATCCGCGACCTCGTGCACGGTTACTCGTCGGGGTTTGTCAACGGGCACGCGGTCATCAACCATGACCTGACGCAGCTCGGCTTCAACCTGGTCTCGGGGGTTTCGAACGGGTCGATCTGGGCGCTGATCGCGATGGGCTACACGCTCGTCTACGGAATCATCGAGCTGATCAACTTCGCCCACGGGGACGTGTTCATGATCGGCTCGTTCGTCGCGGTGGGCATCTATGCGAGTTTCGGCCTGACCGCGACGACAGGGGCGTTCGGGTTGATCGGCGGCCTGCTGGTGACGCTGATCGTCTCGATGCTGGTGTGTGGATCGCTGAACGTGCTGATCGAACGCGTCGCCTACCGACCGCTTCGCGGGGCGCCGAAGTTAGCCCCGCTGATCACGGCGGTCGGGTTCTCGTTCATCCTGCAGAACGTTGGGCTGCTGTGGAAGGGCGGATCGCCGGTGGGCGTTCCGGACCTGATCAACCAGAACAAGACGGTCTTCAAGATCTCCGGCGTGATCATCCACCGAGCCGACGTGCTTGCGATCGCGGTGACCGTGCCGCTCGTGTTCGCGCTGACGTGGTTCATTGGCCGCACGCGGGCGGGTCGCGCGATGCGGGCGACCGCGCAGGATCCCGAGGCCGCGCGGCTGATGGGGATCAACGTCAACAGCACGATCTCGCTGACGTTCCTGCTGGGAGGCATGCTCGCCGGCGCAGCCGGACTGGTGTACGCGCTGTATGAGACCAACGTCTGGTACTTCCAGGGGTTCGAGGCGGGCCTGATCGCGTTCACCGCAGCAGTCATGGGCGGCATCGGCAATGTGCGTGGAGCAGTGCTCGGCGGGATCATCATCGGCTGCATCCAGCAGCTGTCGGACTCGCGGCTCGGACCTCAGTGGACGCCGGCCGTGGTCTTCGGGTATCTGATCCTCGTGATGGTGCTGCGGCCACGAGGTTTGCTCGGTGAGGAGACGAGGGAGGCCGGATGAGCGACGGAGAACGTCCGCCCGACGCAGAACGTCAGCCCGACGCAGAACGTCAGCCCGGCGAGGTCCGCAGCGAGGTCTCGGTGCACAAGGGCCAGGCGCCCGAGCGTGAGGGGGTCACGAGAGCGCAGCAGGCCAAGGAGCCTGCCGCCGCGCTGGGGCCGGGCCAGTTCACCGCGCAGATGCGGGAGTGGGGCACCTCGTTCGAGCGGCGCTTTCCTTGGTGGAGCCGCGCCGTGGCCACGGTGCTGATCGTCTTCGCGATCCTCCTCCCGTTCTTATTCACCCAGACCAGCGGCTTCTTGAACGCGACGATCATCTCGCTCGCGTACGTGGTGATGGCGCTCGGGCTGAACATTGTCGTCGGCTTCGCGGGGCTGCTCGACCTGGGGTACGTGGCGTTCTACGCGCTCGGCGCGTACTCGGTGGGGTGGTTCGGCTCGGGGTTCTTCTTCAACGAGCACATCCACGTCGGCGCCTCGCACATTCAGAACACGCTGCCGGGCATCCACCTGAACTTCCTGTTGATCGTGATCTGCGCGGTTGTGATCGCGGCGCTGGCCGGAATCATCATCGGGCTGCCGACATTGCGGCTGCGCAGCGACTACATCGCGATCGTGACGCTCGCGTTCGGAGAAATCGTCCGCGTGTTCGCGATCAATGGCCAGAGCATCCAACTCGGCGGTGGTCAGACGCTGACCGCCGGCAACCTCGGGATCCCCGCCGTGGACCTGCCGTACTTCCCTGTCATCGGCTCGTTCAACTTGCTCAAGCTCAGACCCTGGTATTGGCTGATCCTTGCGCTGATGTTCGTCGTGCTGTTCGTCAACCTGCGGCTGCGCGACTCCCGGCTAGGCCGGGCGTGGGTCGCGTTGCGCGAGGACGAGGTGGCAGCGGTGTCGATGGGGATCCCCGCGGTGCGGACGAAGCTGCTGGCCTATGCGATCGGCGCGACGTTCGGTGGGATCTCCGGCGCCTTCCTGGGCGCTTATTTCACGACCGTCAACGCCGGGCAGTTCGCGTTTTCGTTCTCGATCTTCGTGCTCGCGATGATCATCGTCGGCGGCCTCGGATCGATCTGGGGCGCGGTGCTCGGTGCGCTGCTGCTGTCCTACACCAACTACTACCTGATCCCCGACGTCTTCAACGACATCCCGACCAAGATCGGGCTGAACTTCAACCTGACCCAGTTGTCGTTCGGGATCTTCGGCTTCCTGCTCGTGCTGGTGATGGTGCTGCGCCCGCAGGGCCTGTTCCCCGAGCGAAGGCGCAGGCTCGAGCTCACAGGAGAAGTCGCCGCAGAGGATGCTCAGCTCGTGGAAAGCCAGACCGCGGTATGAGCGCCACCGCCGAGGCCCCGGCTGTCCCCGCCGTGATGGTGGCCGATCACATCACCAAGGAGTTCGGCGGCCTCGTCGCTGTCGACGACGTGACGCTGGACGTGCCGCGGAACTCGATCGTCTCGCTGATCGGGCCCAACGGCGCCGGCAAGACCACGCTGTTCAACATGCTCACCGGCCTGTACAAGCCGACCTCGGGCCGGATCGTGCTTGCCGGCCGCGAGGTGACCCGGGCACGTCCGGACAAGATCACCGCCATGGGGGTCGCGCGGACCTTCCAGAACATCCGGCTGTTCGGCGCGATGACCGCCGTCGAGAACGTGATGATCGGCCGCCACGCGAGGATGCGGGCATCGGTGTTCGGCTCGATCTTCCGGCCGCCGTGGATCCGGCGCGAGGAGCGCGAGGTCGAAAACAAGGCGCGCGAGCTGCTGAACTACGTCGGGCTACGGACGCGTGTGTTCGACCAGGTGGCGTCGCATCTTTCATATGGCGACCAGCGCCGGGTGGAGATCGCCAGGGCACTCGCTTCGGACCCGATCCTGCTGCTGCTCGACGAGCCCACCGCCGGCATGAACCCGCACGAGTCCGCCGAGCTCACGGACTTCATGCGCAAGATGCGCGACGAGCTCGAGCTCACGATCCTCCTGATCGAGCACGACATGAAGGTCGTGATGGGCGTGTCCGAGCGCGTCACCGTGCTTGACCACGGCAGGAAGATCGCCGAGGGCGTGCCGGCCGAGGTCCGGACGGACCCTCTGGTGATCGAGGCCTATCTCGGAAAGCAAGACTGATCATGCTGCTCGAGGTCT
>DASYFZ010000604.1:0-3210 GCA_036000295.1 Solirubrobacteraceae bacterium | reverse complement strand
CTCGAGGCGAACACCATGTCGCCGAAGTTCTCCTCCAACAGCTCGATCGCCTCCTTGGCGTGCAGCGTCCGCGTGTCCACAAGCGTGGGCAGGATCCCCTCGATGTCCACGTCGGGGTTGAGGTTCTCACGGATCATCGCGAGCGTGTTCTGAAGCTGGATGAGGCCGCGCATCGACAGATATTCGCATTGGACGGGGACGATCACCTTGTGCGCGGCGGTGAGGGCGTTGATCGTCAGCAGCCCGAGGCTGGGCGGCGTGTCGATGAAAACGAAGTCGTAGTCCTCCTCGACCTTCTTGAGCGCCTTCTGCAGCTGACGCTCGCGGCCGATCATCGTGGACATCGCGATCTCGGCTCCGGCCAGGTCGATCGAGGCGCAGGCGACGTCCACCTCGCGCTTGCGCACCACCTCCCGAATCGAGGTGTGATGGACGAGCACGTCGTACATCGACTTCTCGAGGGTGTCGGGGTCGATTCCCTGCGACATCGTCAGGTTCCCCTGCGGGTCCATGTCGACGCACAACACGCGGTGGCCCTCCTCGGCAAAGGCGACGGCGAGGTTCAGCGTTGTCGTGGTCTTGGCGACGCCGCCCTTCTGGTTGGCGAACGCGACCACCTTCGGAGTCGAACTCATCACGCGCCTGTATTCGTACGTACGCGGGGAAATCCTTTGTGGTCGCTATGTTCAGCGGTCGTGCCAGGACCGCTCGATCACCGGCTGCTGTTCGTCACCGGCAAGGGCGGGGTCGGCAAGTCGACCGTCGCCACCGCGCTCGGGATGCTCGCCGCCCGCCAGGGACTGCGCACGATCGTCGTCGAGCTGGCCAGCCAGGAACACGTTCAGCGGGCGTTCGAGCAGGAGGGCGAGCGCTTCTCAGAGCTCGAGCTCGCCCCGGACCTGTACACGATCTCGATCGACCCGCAGGCCGCGATGGAGGAGTATCTGACGGTCAAGACCGGCACGCTCGGGCAGATGCTCGGCTCGAGCAAGATGTTCAACGCGTTCGCGATGGCGACGCCCGGAATGCGCGAGCTGCTCAGCATGGGCAAGATCTGGGAGCTGGCTCAGCTCGAGCGGCAGACGAGCGGCGCCGCGCCGTATGACTTCGTGGTCGTGGACGCGCCGGCGACCGGGCACGGGGTTGGAATCTTGCGCACGCCCAAGACGTTCTCCGAGATCGCGATGGTCGGTCCGATCGCACGCCAGGGTGCGAGGATCGCGACCACGATCGCCGATCCCGAGTTCACCGGCATCGTCGCCGTGTCCACAGCGGAGGAGATGGCGGTCAACGAGACGCTGGCCCTGCGCGACGCCCTGGCACGCGACGACCTGACGCTCGAGCTCGTCGTCGTCAACGCGCTGTACGGCGAGCGGTTCGACGCCGGCGAGGTCGCCAAGCTCGACGCAGCAGCGGCGAAAACGCGCTCACCGCTGGTCCGCTCGGCCCTGAAGGCGGCGCTGTCCGAGCACGCCCGGGTCGCGATGCAGCGCGAGCAGTACCAGCGGCTGCGCGAAGAGCTCGATGTGCCGATCGTGCAGCTGCCCTACGTGTTCGCCGATTACTTCGGGCTCGAGGAGCTCGAAGGGCTCGCCGACGAGCTCGAGGCGTGCCTGCCGGCCGTGCGGGCGCCAGTCAAGCGCTGAGCGCCGCGGCAGCCGCGCCGGCGCGCAGGCCGGATTCGATCGCGCCGTCGATGAACCCCGACCAGCCGTTGGCGATGTCGGATCCCGCCAGGACGACGCGGCCCTCGGCGGTCCGCATCGCCGCGTGGTGGTGCTCGTACCAGCCGGGGCGGTGGATCGCCCAGGTCCCGCCCGAGAAGCGGTCGGCCAGCCAGTCATGGGCCGTCGCGGCGAGCACCGAGTAGCCCGGGAGGATCTCGTCGAGCTGACGCTGCACGGCGGACAGGTCGCTGGCGTCGCAGCGCGCCGCGTCCACCCCGAATCCGATCAGCAGCTGCGTCCCATCGTCGAAGATGACCTCGGTGTCGAGGTACCCGAAGGGGTGACCGGGACGGATCGCGTTCTGCCACACGGGCTCGCCGCGGGCGTGGATGAAGATCTTGATCCCGCGAGAGGCCTGGCCCAACGCGATCGCGGCGCGCTTGCCGTCTGACAGCGCTGGGGTGAATTCGATCGCGCCGAGCGCATTGACGGGGACGGCGACCACGGCCGCACGTGCAGAGCACCCATCGCCGTCGGCCGTCTCGATCTCGACCCGGCCGTCGCGCTGGCCGACGGCCACCACCTCGGCTCCCAGACGCCGCTCGAACGGAGCCGCATCGGCGATCGCTGAAAGCAGCGCGCCGGTGCCGCGCGCGATCGTGACGCGGCCGCCGGTGAACTGGGTGAGCTCCAGGCTGTAGCCCGACAGCGCGTGCCAGCGCAGCACCGAGACCGCACCGGCGTCGTCGAGCGGCGCGTGGGCAAGCGACTCGAGCTCGGCGACCAGCACCTCGCGCTCCTCGTCGGAGAGCTCGAGTTGCGCCACCCGATCCGCGATCGTCAACCGATCAAAGCGGCTGAGCCGCTCGATCGCGAACAGCGGATCGTGGGGCAGCGGCAACGCAGTCTGCACGCCGTCGACGAACGCATCCCAGCCGCGCCGCGCGATCGCGTCGCGCTCGGCGATGGTGCCTTCGCGGCGATGTCCGTCCACGTACCAGCCGGCCGCTTCGGTGTCATCGCCGAGCGTCACCGCTAGCCCCGCGCGCGAGAGCTCAGACCAGGTGTGCGGCTGGTGCCAGTGGACCCAGGCGCCGCCGTACTCGATCTGAGATGGTCCCCAGGCGGCATTCCAAGTGCGACCGCCGAGCCGGTCGCGCGCCTCGAGCAGCACCACCGACCGTCCCTGCAGAGCTGCTTCGCGCGCGGCGGTCACTCCGGCGAAGCCGCCGCCGATGACCGCTACGTCGTACACAGCCCGACCGCCTTCGCATCGGCGACGATCGCGCCGTCGGCAGACACGAACGCCGGGTTGAGCTCGATCAGCGCCAGCGACCGCTCGAGCAGCAGCTCCCCGATGCGACTCGCGAGCTCGCACGCGGCCGCCAGGTCCACGGCGACTCGGCCGCGGCCACCGAGCAGCACCGGGGCGCCGCGAAGCGATCGCAGCGCCTGCTCGATCCGCCGGCCGCTCGCCGGCAACGGGACGACGGCGACGTCCTCGAGCAGCTCGGTCCAGATGCCGCCCAGCCCGATGATCAAA
>DASYFZ010000545.1:0-3472 GCA_036000295.1 Solirubrobacteraceae bacterium | reverse complement strand
CTCACTGCGACACGATCAGCCTGGCCGACGGGGCCGATGAGAGCGTCATCTGGGCCGCGCACCTCTCGTACCTGCGCGACCTGCAGCGCGTCGGCCGCGAGACGCTTGCCCGCGTGCCGGTAGGCGCCGGCTAGGCGCCCCAGCGCCCGCTGATCAGCGGGCGCGCCGATTCATCCGCCCACCGGCCCCGGCGGCCGGATAGGGTTGGCCTGTGGCGAACGTCGAGGGGAAGGCGACGGCGATCACCGTGCTCACTCCGGTGCGGCGCGGCGGACCGTTGCTGCTCTGGCTGGTGTTCTGGGCGGGACGCAACATCACCGAGACGCTCAAGAAGCTCGAGACGCTCTCGTTCATCCACTACGCCCGCTGGGCGGTGATCGAGCGCTTCCCCGACGAGGGGGAAGGAGAGCGCCTGCAGTACAGCTACCTGCTGTTCGAGAGCAACTTCAACGGGACCTGGGACCAGTACATCGACGCGTTCTCCGAGGTCGTCGCGTTTCGGATGAAGGCGATCTGGGGGACATCGTTCGGCTTCCCCGGCCCGCTGCCGGTCGAGCCGTTCAAGCAGTACATCCGCCGCAACGAGTTCGTGGCCAACCACTACTGGTCGGCGTATCCCGGCGCGACGACGACGGAGATCGTGTCAGCGTGGCGGGTTGGGGCGGCGCTTGAGCAGCTGAAGCGGCGAGCGGCCACGCTCGGACCCGAGGCGTTCAAGGCCGAATACGAGTCGTTTCTGACCAGCGTGCAGCGAGACCTGTGAACGACGCTCACAACACGTCCGGGCAGGCGTACGGTCTCACCGTGCTCACGCCGATTCGCGACGGGCACGAGACGCAGCTGGCGCGCGACCTCGATCTGCTGCAGGGCGGAGACGACAGTCCGCTCGCGCGCGTGCCGGGAACGCACTTCGCCCGGTGGGTCGTGATCGGCGACGTCGTCTACGAGGGTCCGCGCCAGCGCCGCGACCGGCTCAGCCTCGGGCGGCTGCTGTTCACCAGCAACTTCGACGGGCCGATCGCGCCGTACCTCGAGGCGCTGCGAACGGGCCTGGGCGAGGCTGCGGACGCGATCTGGGATCACTGCGAGGGATATCCGGGCCGCGATGACCCCGCCGCGTTTGCCGCCTACCTTCGACGCCACCAGGTCGAGAACGCGCTGTTCTTCGCCGCCTACGGCGACCGCACCGTGGAGCAGGTCAAGCGCAGCCTGGGGGTGCGCCGCGACGTGATCGACTTCGCGCTGGCGGCGCAGGGGATGGGCGCCGAGGCGCTGCAGGCCGCGTTTAGGGAGCGCTTCGGGCAATGACCACGCTTGACCTGGCGCGCATCCAGGGGTTCGTCGTGCGCGGCTACCGGCTGCCGTTCGCCCGCTACCTGTTCCTGCGCGTCGACGACGTCGCCCGCGCGGCGGCGTGGGTCGCCGACACGACGGCGGAGGTGCTGACCGCGGCGCCATGGGACAACAAGCCAGACTCGGGCGTCAACCTCGCCTTCAGCTACTCGGGCCTGCGTGCGCTGCAGCTGCCCGACGCGTCACTCGCGGGATTCCCGGAGGAGTTTCGCCAGGGGATGGCCGCCCGCGCAAACCTGCTCGGCGACTACGGCGACAGCGACCCGTCCAACTGGGAGGGCGGACTCGGCGGCCCCGGCATCCACGCGCTGGTGATGATCAGCGCCAAGCACGAAGCGGCGATGGACGCACACGACGCGCGCGTTCGCGCCGCACTGGAGGCAAACGGCGGCCTGACGATCGTCCACGAGGACGTCGGCGCGGCGCTGCCAGGCGGAGTCGAGCACTTCGGCTATGCCGACGGCTTCGCGCAGCCGTCGATCGAGGGCAGCACGATCGCGCCGACACCCGGACAGGGAGCGCCGTCTGCCAATGGCGAGTGGCGCCCGATCCGCGCCGGCGAGTTCGTCCTCGGCTACTCCGACGAGGAGGGAGTGCTGCCGCCTGCGCCGCCGCCCGTGGAGCTGAGCATCAACGGCTCGTACATGGTCTACCGCAAGCTTCGCCAGGACGTTGCGGCGTTCAGGGCGCGGCTCGCGGAGTCGGCCGCGCTGTATCCGGGCGGCGAAGAGCAGCTCGCCGCCAAGATCATCGGCAGGTGGCGGGACGGCACGCCCGTGGCGCTGTCGCCCGCGTCCGCCGACAAAGCGCTCGCCGCGGACGCCCAGCGCAACAACGCATTCGATTACGGCAACGATCCCGATGGGCTGCGCTGCCCGGTCGGCGCCCACGTGCGGCGCGTGAATCCGCGCCTCAGCCTGCCGTTCGACGGCAAGCTCGTCAACCGCCACCGCCTGATCCGGCGAGGCATCCCATACGGGCCGGCGCTGGCGCCCGGCGCCGCGGACGACGGCCAGGACCGCGGCGTGATCTTCGCGTGCCTGCAGGCGAGCATCGCGCGGCAGTTCGAGTTCGTCCAGTCGCAGTGGCTGAACGCGGGCAACACGTTCGGCTTGGGCGAGGACCAGGACGTGATGCTCGGGCCGCAGGACGGCACAGCTCCGAACAAGATGACCGTCCCCGGCAGCCCGCCGTTCTTCGTCGGGCCGTTGTCACGGGTGGTGACCGTCAGGGGCGGCGAGTACTTGTTCGTGCCGGGCGTCAACGGGCTGCGGTTCATCGCCGCGGCTGCCGGCGGAGGGGCCGCGTAAGCGCTCAATTGAGCCGCACCTGTAGCGTGCGCAGCTCGGTCTCGAGCGTTTCGCGCATCGCTTCGGCGGCGCGCAGCGAAAGCCGCAGCTCGGCCGCGCGAATCGCGTGTGTGAGGTCGCCGCGCCGGGTGTAGGAGGAGACGAGGTTGTTCAGCATGCGCATCGCGATCTCGTCGGGCAGCCACGGCCGCACCGCACCCGACGCACCTTCGACGCTGATCGGCCGGCCGCCGTCGAACGGATCGAGCAGCGTTGGCTGCACCCCGCCGAAGTAGCCGACGACGAAGTGCCCCGGCAGCCCGACGCCCGACAGCGCGATCCCTGCGCGGCGGGCGGCCTCGACGTAGACAACCGACAGCAGGATCGGCAGTCCCCGCCGCCGCTCCAGCACGACGTCGAGCATCGAGTTCCGCGGGTCGTCGTAGTGCGCCCGGTCGCCCTCGAATCCGTGCACGCCTCCGAGGACCTCCTGGCACACGCCGGCCACCTCCTCCGGCGAGCCGCCGGTTCGCCGCGCAGCTACCGACAGGTCGGCACCGAGCGTGTCGAGGCTCGCCATCGCCGTCGGGACGTCGACGTCGCGAAACTCGGCCGCCATCGCGAGCGCCAGGAGATCGATCGTCGCGTCGGGCGAGGCGGCCAGCTCTTCGAATCCGGTCACAGCGACTTCACCAGGCGGCGCGGCCGCTCCTCGAACCCGCAAGCCTCGTAGAAGCGCAGCGCGTCGTCTCGGTCGGGGTGCGTTGTCAGTTCGAGCCGGAAGCAGCCACGGCCGAGTGCAATCGCCTCGACCGCCTCCAGCAGCGCTC
>DASYFZ010000488.1:0-1604 GCA_036000295.1 Solirubrobacteraceae bacterium | reverse complement strand
GGCCGAGCAGACCGAGTCACACCGCCTGATCGAGCATCTGATGATCGCTGCCAACGAGCAGGTTGCGGCGTTGCTCGAGGCGCGCAAGGTGCCGACGCTGTACCGGGTGCACGAGCGCCCCGACGGGCCTGCCGCGCAGCGCCTGATCGACCAGCTCGCGTCGCTCGGAGTTCCGACGCCGCCGGTGCCTCGGGGTTCGATGACTCCACAGCAGGCCGCCGATGTGATCGGCAGCGCATCGCAGCTGCTCGAACGCTGGATCGCCAGCCACGACGGGAGGGGACGCCGCGGGCTGACAAGCCTCGTGCTGCGGTCGCTGAAGCAGGCCCACTACGACAATCGCAACCTCGGCCACTCGGGACTTCAGTCGTCGAGCTACTGCCACTTCACGTCGCCGATCCGCCGCTATCCCGACCTGATCTGCCATCGGGCGCTTGTGTCGGCGGTAGCCGGCGACGGCCCCGCCCCCGACGCCGGCTGGGTCGCGTCCGCGGCTCCGTGGACGTCGGCGCGCGAGCGCGAGGCGATGTCGATCGAGCGCGGCGCCGACGACATCGCGCTGTGCTTCATCCTCGAGCAGCGCCTGTTCGAGCAGGGCTCAGACCAGGTGTTCGAGGGCGAGGTCGTCGGGGTGATCGGCGCGGGCGCGTTCGTCGCGTTCGGCGAGGGAGGTCTGTTCGAAGGGTTGCTGCCCGTTCGCCGGCTGCGCGGCGATTGGTGGGAGCTCAACGAGGAGGCCACGATGCTCGTCGGCAGCCGCAGCGGGCGGGCGATCCGCATTGGCGACCCGGTGTCGGTGCGAGTCGCGCGTGTGGACGCGCCGCGGGGTAGGGTGGACCTCCTTCCGGCAAGGGACGAGGAGTGATCGAGCACTAGATGGCGAAGGGACGCAAGCGCAAAGCGGCACCGGGCGACGTGGCGACCAACCGCCAGGCGTCGTTTCGCTTCAACCTGCTCGAGCGGTTCGAGGCGGGGCTCGTGCTGACCGGCACCGAGGTCAAATCGCTGCGCGAAGGCAAGGCTCAGCTCAAGGACTCCTACGCGACGATCCGCGACGGCGAGGTGTGGCTGATCGGTGCCTACATCCCGCCGTACGGCCCCGCCTCGCGTGAGAATCACGATCCGGAGCGCCCGCGCAAGCTGCTGCTGCATCACTGGGAGATCGAGCGGCTGGTCGGCAGGACCAAGGAGCGCGGCCTGACCCTGGTGCCTCTGCGGATGTACTTCTCCGGTCCGGGGTCGCGAGCCAAGGTTGAGATCGCGCTGGCGAAGGGTAAGGACTTCTTCGACAAGCGCGAGTCGATCAGGAACCGCGATGTCGCCAGAGACGTGCAACGCGAGCTGCGCGAGGCGCGGCGGTAGCACTACGCGCGGGTAGGTTCCCGGTTCTCGGGGTAGACCCCCGATATGACAATCGGAACCTCAATCGTCCTGATCGCCGTTGGTGCGATCCTCAAATGGGCCGTGACGGCACACGTCAGCGGGGTCAACCTGCAGACGGTCGGAACGATTCTGTTCGTTCTCGGGATCCTCGGACTGATCCTGTCGCTGCTCTACACGTTCATGTGGTCGCGCCGCCGGCCAGTCGACGAGACCCACGTAGT
>DASYFZ010000477.1:0-5073 GCA_036000295.1 Solirubrobacteraceae bacterium | reverse complement strand
CGTCAGCTTCACCGCCAACGCCGTCTTGACGCCGCTGCCGGAGGCCGAGGGCAGGACAAAAGCAACCGCGACACCGACGCCGACGCAGGCGCCGATCAGGAACCGCGTGACACGACGGCACCATGCGAAGCGGGCGTTCGTGATCGCCGCATCCTAACCGTCGCCGAGCACGACTTAGACGAGATCGATCCCCCGCACGCGCCGCGTGTTTGTCGAGATCGAACGCCGGATCCTCGCCGCCGACCGACGAAAAGCCGCCGCACCCCGGCGAGCGCAGCACCGAGCCTCGGGTGCTCCGTTCCCTTCATGTCCGTCTGTGCTGCAGGGTGCCATGGTGGAACGGCCTGGCGGCCAGGAACGAGCTCGCGCGTTCGTTTGACGAACGGCTTAGTGTGTTCTCGGTCGTCCACCCCACCTGATCGAGATGAAACCCCCGCTGTTTGACTACCGGTGTCCGTCGTCGCTCGATGAGGCGCTTGCTCTCCGTTCGGAGTATGCCTACGACAGCGTGGTGCTCGCCGGGGGCCAGAGCCTGATGCCGATGCTCAACCTGAGACTCGCGCGGCCCGAGGTGCTCATTGACCTCGGGCGCGTCGCCGAGTTGGCTGAGATCACCGAGCTCGATGGGGGTGTCTCGCTCGGCGCGATGGCTCGGCAGCGAAGCGCCGAACGATCCGACCTGATCCGGGAACGGGCGCCCCTGGTGCAACAGGCGCTCGGACACGTCGGACATCCGGCGATCCGCAACCGCGGGACGGTCGGCGGCAGCGTCGCGCACTCCGATCCCGCGGCGGAGCTCCCGGCGGTCTGCGTGGCGCTCGACGCCGAGCTCGTGGCGCGGGGCGTTGCGGGAGAGCGAACGATCGCCGCCGAGGACTTCGCCGTGGGCTTCATGACCACTGCGCTGGCTCCCGACGAGCTGCTTGTTGAGGTACGCATCCCCGCCGCCGCCACCGCTTTTCGTACGGCGTTCATCGAGATCGCGCGCCGGCACGGTGACTTCGCGCTCGTCGGGGTAGCCGCGGCGATCGCCCTCGACCGCGACGGGCTCATCAACGATGCGCGGCTCGTCTTCACCGGCGTGGGTCTGATGCCGGTACGTGCCCGTGAAGCGGAGGCGAGTCTGCTCGGGACCTCGGGGGATGCGGCTGCGCTCGCCACGGCCGCCGGCCTTGTGACCGGCGAGCTCCAGCCTCGAACCGACGCCCACGCCAGCGGTGACTATCGCCGCCGCGTGGCCGGCGTGCTCACCCGCCGCGCGCTGGTGGAGGCCATGGCGTGACCGTCGAGGTGGCCGTCACCGTCAATGGGCAACTACGTTCGGCCGGTGTCGATGCCCGTCGGACGCTCGCCGACTTCCTGCGCCACGATCTCGGCCTCACCGGGACGCACCTCGGTTGTGAACACGGGGTCTGCGGATCGTGCACGGTGCTCGTGGACGGTGCGTCGGCGCGGTCCTGCCTGATGCTCGCCGTGCAGGCAGCCGGAACGGAGATCACGACGATCGAGGGCCTCGCCGTTGACGGCGAGCTGAATCACCTTCAGCAGGCGATGGGCGACGGCCACGGCTTCCAGTGCGGATTCTGTACTCCTGGCTTCATGATGACGGCCACGGAGCTGCTGCGCGAGAACCCTCGGCCATCGGAGGCGCAGGTGCGCGAGGCGATTTCCGGGAATGTGTGTCGCTGCACCGGCTACGAGAGCATCGTTGACGGCATTCTGCGTGCTGCGGAACTGATTGATGAGTAGCGTCGGCGCCGCCCGTTTCGTCGGCCAGAGCGTCGCCCGGATCGAGGACGCGCGCATCCTCACCGGGCGTGGACGCTACATGGACGACATCGTCCTGCCCGGGATGCTCGAGGGCGCGTTCGTGCGCAGCGACCTCGGGCACGCCCGGATCGCGTCGATCGACGCCACTCGCGCCCGGTCGATGCCGGGTGTGCTCGCCGTCATCACCGCGACCGAGCTCGAGGGGGCCGTGTCTCCGCTTCGGGTCGAGGCGGAGATCCCCAACTACCTGCGTCCGGTGTTCCATGCCCTCGCGGACGGGAAGGTCCGCTACGTCGGTGATCCTGTCGCCTTCGTCGTCGCCGAGAGCCGCTACCTGGCCGAGGATGCGCGGGACGCGGTCGAGGTCGACTACGAGCCTCTCGACGCTGTGATCACGATGGACCAGGCGGCTGACCCCGACCTCCCGGCGCTGTTCGATGACGTCGGCTCCAACGTCTTCTACACCGAGGCGATGAACTTCGGCGAGCCCGACGGCGCATTCGCCGCGGCCGACCGGGTCGTCTCGGCGATGATCGACTCCGCGCGAGTCACGCACGTCCCGATGGAGGGTCGCGGTGGGGTGGCCGACTACCGTCCCGGAACCGACGAGCTGACATATCACGCCGCCTCGCAGGCGCCGCACTCGGCGCGGCAGGCGCTGGCCGCCCTGCTGAAGCATCCGGCCGACCGGTTGCGAGTGGTGATCCCCGACATCGGCGGGGCCTTCGGGCAGAAGGCCGGGCTGTCCCGCGAGGACCTCGTCGTGTGCGCCGCCGCCAAGATGCTCGGCCGTCCGGTGAAATGGGTCGAGGACCGGATCGAGAACCTCGCCGCGGCCGGGCATGCGCGGGAGGAGACGATCGAGATCAGCGCCGCGGTGAACGACGACGGCACGATCCTGGCCCTCGACGTCAAGATGCGGCTCAACCAGGGTGCCTACCCGATGCTCGGAACACCGACTCCTCTGTTCGGGTGGATCGTGCGCACGATGATCGGGAACGCCTACCGGATCAACCACATGCGGTGGTCGCTGGACGTCTACGCCAGCAACAAGGCCTCCTACAGTGCGTACCGCGGACCCTGGGCCGCCGAGACGCTGGCGCGGGAGATCCTCATCGACCGAATCGCGTATGAGCTAGGGCTCGATCCGGTCGACGTGCGCCGCCGGAACCTCTTGACGCTCGAGGAGCAGCCCTGCAAGATGATGAGCGGCCCGACGATCGAGGCTGTCGCGGCGATCGACACGCTCGAGCGCGCCGTCGAGCTCGTCGACTACGACGGGTTCCGGGAGGATCAGCGTCGCGCCCGGGAGCAGGGCCGGCTGCTCGGCGTCGGCTTCTCGACCTACATCGAGCCGGCGCCCGGCCCTCCGGACTTCTTTGCGGCAATCGGCTTCACGATCGGCGGCGAGCGGGCCGTCGCTCGCCTGGAGCCGGACGGCCATCTGACGGTGATCACGACCCAAGCCCCGCATGGCCAGAGCCACGAGACGACGCTCGCCCAGATTGCCGCGACCGAGTTCGGCGTGCCAATGGCGCACGTCCGGGTGCTCTATGGCGACACAAACACCGCGCCGTACAGCTCGATGGGGACCGGCGGGTCGCGGGCGGCGACGATGGCGAGCGGGGCCGCTCTGCACGCGACGCGCGCGGTCAAGCAGAAGGCGCTCGCGTACGCCGGCGACATGCTCGAGATCTCACCCGAGGACCTCGAGATCGCCGACGCGCGCATCCGCGTCAAGGGCGACCCGGCCTCGGGGCTCGCGCTCGGGGAACTGGCCGCGGCGGTGTACGCCTCGCCCCCGGAGGGCGAGGAGAGCGATCTACGCAGCGTCGCCCTGTTCAACCAACCGAGCGGCGGCGGCTACTCCGGCGGGACCCACGTCTGCTTCGTCGAGATCGACGCGGAGACCGGGATCGTTCGGATCCCGCGTTACGAGGTGGTCGAGGACTGCGGCTCGCTCATCAACCCGGCCATCGTCGACGGTCAGGTGCGCGGTGGCGTCGCGCAGGGCATCGGCATCGCGCTCTACGAGCACGCCCGCTACAACGAGGAAGGAATGTTCGTGTCCAGCACCTTCCTGGACTACCTCGTGCCCACTGCGATGGAAATTCCCAACATCGGGGTCACGCACTTCGAATCCCCGCCGACGGACGAGGTCAACTACCGCGGCGTCGGCGAGGGCGGCACCATCGCGGCTCCTGCCGCGGTTCTGAATGCCGTGTCCGACGCGCTCGGCGGCACGCGCGTCGAGCAGCTGCCCCTCACCCCGGACCGTGTCTTGGCACTGATCGACATGGCGGACGAGAGAACGTAGCGACGCCCAATGTCCGGAGCGCGGCATTCCACCGCGACGTGCGGAGTCCGCCGACACCAACGCATCGCGGTTGGTGACCCGCGCCCGTGTTGTGCAGCAGGGACGCGACCTCAACGGGATGGGTGATGGCCTGCGCAGCGTCGGGATCGCGGCGCTGGTCGGCACGGGCGCGGCGCGCAAAGTACTGTCGGCGAGGATGCCCACCCGCTGCCGTCCCGTCGTCTCTCCGCGGTCTCCCTGATGGACGCCACGGCGCTGGCCGCCCGCCTCTTGGAGTCGGTGCCGGCAAATCGGACCTTCGGGATCACGGTTGAGAACGCTCGCGACGCTCGCGCGACCGTGGCCCTTGACCTTAAGCCGAACCTTGAGAACGTCATCGGTTCGCTCCACGCCAGTGGTCTGATGGCACTCGTCGACGCGACCGGGCTGGCGGCCATGATCTCGCTCGCAGAGGCGCCCGACCAGTTCACGGGCATCGCCCCGCTCGCCACCGACGCACAGCTCGTCTTCATCGCACCGGCCCGAGGACGCCTCCTCGGCCACTGCGAGCTTGGCCCGGAGGACCAAGCCGGGTTGCGCGAGCTCCTCGACCGAGCGACGGACCGCACGCAACTCACCTCCGACGTGCACATCCTCGACGAGGAGGACACGATCGTGTGCCGGGGCTACATGGTCTGGAAACTACGCCGGCGCTGACCAGCACGGCCAGCCTGGGTTGCTCGTAATCGGGCGTCGTGAGCCACCGCCGCGACGCGGTCAACGAGAGGCACGCGGCGCCCGAAGCAGGTCCCCGGCCGCTCGTCAAATGTACGTCAGAAACTCCGACGTGTGCCCTAGAGCGGCGACCAGGTCGCGTCTTCGAGGACGCGCACGTCGTCGGCCAGGCCGTGCACCCGCGCGCCGGACTCGACCTGCGCCGCCTGGATGTGGACCGTGCCAGTGACCTCGAGTTCGACGCCTTCGAGCTCCGCCGGCCACCGGCGGAG
>DASYFZ010000554.1:0-3460 GCA_036000295.1 Solirubrobacteraceae bacterium | reverse complement strand
CCTCGCGGCAGCCGCGCTCGGACGCGAACGCTGATGGCCGGCAAGCAGCGGGACTTCCGGCTCTCCGACCATCTCCCCAACCTGCGGCCCGACCACAAGCCGCCATCGCCCGACGAGCTGCCGCGTCAGCGAAACGGCGTCACGCCGCAGATGCACGGGCGCTATCCCGACTACAACGTCCTCGACGAGGCGGGCCACTGGGATGAGGTGACGCGCCGGCTTGTGCTCAAGCGTGTCGAGCAGGTGCCGCCGATCCGCTTCTTCACCCACGACGAGGCGCTCACGCTCGGCGTGTTCTGCGACGTGGTGCTGGCCCAGGACCGCGAGCCGAAGATTCCAGTGCTGAACATGGTCGACGCCAAGCTGTTCGCCGGTGAGCTCGACGGCTTCCGCTACGCCGACATGCCCGACGACCGCGAGACCTGGCGGCGGCTGGCGCTGGGGCTCGATGCCGCCGCGCGCCAGCACGGAGCAGACGACTTCGCCGGTGCGTCCGAGGACGTGCAGACGCAGGTGGTCGACGCCTTGGCCAAGGGCAAGCTGCACGGCGAGGTGTGGGATGAGCTCCCCTCCGACAAGACCTGGAAGGTCGTCTCCCGCGCGATCCTGAGCGCGTTCTACTCGCATCCCTGGGCGTGGAACGAGATCGGGTTCGGCGGTCCGGCTTACCCGCGCGGGTACGCGCGGCTGGGTGTCGGCCAGCGCGAGAGCTGGGAGGGCGCGCCGGCGTCCGAGGTCGATCCCGTCAAGGACACCGAGCAACGCGGAATCCGGGGAACGTGAGCCGCCGGCACGAGCTGCGCACGCTGCTGCGCGGCGCGCTGCGGCCGCCCGACAACGACTCGGCGTTCCTGCTCGACGTCCACCGCCGCGCGGTCCCGCGCGAGCGGATGGCGCGCTACGACGATTCGTTCTCGGTCGACCTCGTGATCGTCGGCGCGGGCGCGGGCGGCGGCACCCTTGCTCAGCGGCTCGCGAGACGCGGCTGGAAGGTCGTGGTGCTCGAGTCCGGCCCGTTCTGGGATCCCGATCAGGATTGGGTCTCCGACGAAGCCGGATCGCACCGGCTCTACTGGACCGACGACCGCGTCACCGGCGGCTCTGATCCGGTCGAGCTCGGCAAGAACAACTGCGGGCACGGGGTCGGCGGCTCGATGGTCCACTACGCCGGCTACTGCCCGCGATTTCATCCCTCCGACTTCGAGGTCCGCAGCCGCGATGGGGTGGGGGAGGACTGGCCGATTCGCTACCCGGACCTCAAGCGTCACTACGAACGCCTCGAGCTCGAATTGCCGGTCGCCGGTGACTTCTGGCCGTGGGGCGATCCGCATCGCTACCCGCACACGCCGCATCCGATCGCCGGCGGCGCCGACGCCGCGCGCGCGGGGGCTCGCAAGCTCGGCATCGAGATGCGAGTCGGGCCGGTCGGCATCACCAACGGCGCCTTCGGCAACCGGCCTCATTGCATCTACCGCGGCTACTGCCTGCAGGGCTGCAAGGTCAACGCCAAGGCATCGCCGCTGGTAACCCACATTCCCGACGCGATCGAGCATGGCGCCGAGATCCGCGCGGACTGCATGGCCGCCGAGGTGGTGGTCGACGACGCCACCGGGCGCGTGACCGGGGTCCGTTACCTGCACGAAGGCTCCGAGCGCTTCCAGCGGGCCGATGCGGTGGCGGTGGCGGGTTACTCGATCGAGACGCCGCGGTTGCTCCTGAATTCCACAAGCGCCCGATTCCCGCACGGCCTCGCCAACAACAACGACCAGGTCGGGCGCTGCGTGATGGTGCAGGGCGCGCCGCAAGTGGCGGGCCGGTTTCCCGATGAGATGCGGATGTACAAGGCACCCCCGCCGGAGATCTCATCAGAGCAGTTCTACGAGACCGATCCGCAGCGCGGGTTCGCGCGGGGGTTCTCGATCCAGACGGTCGGCCCGCTGCCGATCGAGCACGCCCAGCACGTGCTCGGCCACGGGCACTGGGGGCCGGCGCTGCGCGAGTACATGCGCGACTACAACCACTGGTACACGCTCGGCGTCCTGTCCGAGCTGCTGCCGCTGCCCGACAACCGTGTGACGATCGCCCACGGCGAGACCGACCAGTACGGGATTCCGGTGGCGCGGATGGACTACTCGCAGTGCGACAACGACCGCAAGAACATCGCGTTCGCCAAGCAGACCCTGCACGACATCTTCGAGGCGGCGGGCGCGCAGGACGTGCTCGCGACCGACCGCTACGCGCACCTCGTCGGTGGGTGCCGGATGGGCACCGACCCCGACCGCAGCGTGGTCGATGCCGACCATCGCGCGTGGGAGGTCCCCAACCTGTTCATCGCCGACGGCAGCGTGATGCCCACCCAGGGCTCCGCCAACCCGGCGATCACGATCATGGCGCTCGCCTCGCGCCTGGCCGAACGCCTCGATCTCAAACGGCTCGACGCACAAGGACGCCGGCCGCGGTCGCGGCGGCTGCGAGTCCCAATGCCGAGCCGATCCAGTGCCGGCTGATGAACGCCTGCTCCCCGCGCACGCGGGCCTGATCGTCGAACACGCCGTGCGCGCCCTCGTCGTGGTCGTCGTCGACCGGCGAGAACAGGTTCGCGCGGCGGTTGGGATCGGCGGGGTCGGGCGTCTGCTGGCCGTCGACGGCCGTCTTGGCGAGATAGCGCTCGGCCAGCGAGGGAGAGATCTTGTTGCCGACGATCGTGTACACGGTGGGGATCCCGACGTAGATCTCGCGGCGGCGATGGTGCGCGGCCCAGTACACCGAGCGGGCTGCGATCTCGGGCTGGAAGATCGGCGGCACCGGCATCGGGTGGCGCGGCATCTTGCTCAGGCAGTGATCGAACTGCGGGGTGTTGAGACCGGGAAGCTGGACCATCGTCACGTGGACCTTGCTGCGGCGGTGGCGCAGCTCGCAGCGAAGCGATTCCTGAAAGCCCTTGATCGCGTGCTTGGCGCCGCAGTAGGGCGCCTGCAGCGGGATCCCCCGGTAGGCCAGGGCCGAGCCGACCTGCACGATCGTGCCGCGGTTACGCGGCAGCATCCTCTTCAGCGCGACCCTCGTGCCCCAGACGGTTCCCAGATACGTGACCCGCGTGGCGCGCTCGTACTCGTGCGGTTCGACCTCGTCGAAGTAGGCGAAGACCGTGGTCATCGCATTGTTGACCCACACGTCGATCGGCCCGAGTCGTTCCTCGATCGCCGCGGCGGCGGCCTCGACCTGGTCGAACTCCGCGACGTCGGCCTCGTGCGCGTAGGCCGTGCCGCCGAGCTCGGTGACCTCGCGGGCCGCCGCGTCCAGGCCCGCGCGGCCGCGCGCGATCAGGCCCACGGCGGCGCCGTGGCGCGCGAACTGGAGCGCGATCGCCCGGCCGATCCCGGCCGAGGCGCCGGTGATCGCGACTACCTCTCGCTCAGCCATGTGGCGACGTTGGAGAGGTCGGCGACGAACTGGTCCA
>DASYFZ010000434.1:0-4824 GCA_036000295.1 Solirubrobacteraceae bacterium | reverse complement strand
GCGCGAAGAGGAGGCCCGGCGGCTGGCCCGGTCGCGCATGCGCGACATCGAGTTCGCTTGGGCCGCCTTCCTCACGCGGGGCATGGAGCAGGGGGCCATCCCCGAGACCGACCCACGGCTGCTGACGCACGCGGTGCTCGGGTTGTACAAGAGCGTGTGGGCGTGGTACCGGCCCGGTGGCGCTCTGTCGCTGCCCGAGATCCGCGACTTCTTCGTAGAGCGCTGCCTGGCGGTTGCCGGCTACGCGCTGCCGGCCGCGACGCCCGCCAAGCCACAGCGCAAGCCGCGAGCGACGCGCAAGGCCGCCTGACCGCCTCGCCCGAGCGCCGATCAGGATCGCCGATCAGGAGATCCGCACGAGCGCTTTGCCCGTCGTGTCACCGGACAGCACCCGCATCAGCGCCTCCGGGGCCTGCTCGAGACCGTCGATGACCGTCTGGCGATAGCGCAGCCGACCCTCGCTTAGCCAACCCCCGAGCTCGCGCACCACGTCTGGAAGTCGATGCTGGTAGGCGCTGCCGCGAAAGCCCCGAAGCGTCAGGTTGTTGGCCGTCGCCTGGAACAGATTGCTGGGGCCCGATGTGGGGCCGACGGACTCGTACTCAGAGATCGCTCCGCATAGCGCGGCGCGTCCCCAACCACGCAACGTCGCGAGCGCTGCCTCGAGGTGATCGCCTCCGACGTTGTCGAAGTAGACGTCGATGCCGTCGGGTGCAGCCTCGCGCAGCAGATCGACGACGGGCCCGTCGTGGTAGTTGAAGGCCGCGTCGAGCCCAAGCTCGTCGAGCAGAAACCGCACCTTTGCCTCGGACCCGGCGCTCCCGATCACGCGGTGGCCGCGGAGCTTGGCGATCTGAGCCGCGAGGCTCCCGACCGCACCCGCGGCCGCCGACACCCAGACGATGTCTCCCTCGCGCAGCTCGGCCGCGTCGATCAGCCCGGCATACGCGGTCACGCCCATCGCACCGAGCGGCCCGAGGTACGTCTCGGCCGACGCCACAGATGTGTCGATCACGGCAAGCGTGGCGATGCCGGCGAGCGCCGGCTCACCGGCGGTGACGACGGCGTAGTCGCGCCAGCCCTTCGCATGCCAGACGGAGTCGCCCGGGGCGAACCCGTCGGCGCGCGATTCGATCACCTCGCCGACGGCCCAGATGTCGTCCATCGGCGCATTGAGCGCGAACGAGTTGAAGTAGCCGGCGGGGCCGCTCTCCCTCAGACGCAGCCGCATCCCGGGATCGACCGATGTGAAGGTGTTGCGCACCAGGACCTGCCCCGGCCCGGGCTCGGGAACCTCGACCTCGACGGTCACGAAGTGGTCGGGGGTGACCTCGCCGCGCGGGTACTCGACGAGGTGGACCTGACGGGCTCGATCGACGCTCACGACGCTAGCGGCGGACCTTGTAGCCCACGGTCTCCCGATCCCAGACGCCTTCGCCCTCGATCCCTTCAGCCTTGAGCTCCTGCTTGAGGATTCGCTGCGCATGGGACCTGGGCAGCGAGTCAACGAAGCGTAGATACCTCGGCACGGCGAAGTGCGGCATCTTGTCGGTGCAGAAGTCGAGGATCTCCTCGGGGGCAAGTGTGGCGCCCGGCTTCAGCACGATCGCCGCCATCACTTCCTGCCCGCCGATCGGCGACGGCACGCCGTACACGGCCGACTCGAGCAAGTCGGAGTGCAGCGCCAGCACACGCTCCACCTCCCATGCGGAGATGTTCTCCCCGCGGCGGCGGATCGAGTCGGTCGCGCGGGCCCTGAAGTAATAGAAGTCGTCGGCGTCGCGGTGGCCGTGGTCGCCGGTGTGGAACCACAGGTTTCGGATCGACTTGAGCGAGGCCGAGTCGTTGTTGTAGTAGCCGGACATCATCACGTTGGGACGCGCCGGGCGGATGCAGATCTCACCGGGCTCGCCTACTGGGACCTCGACGTCGTTCTCGTCGAGGATGCACACCTGGTACCACGGGACGGGAACGCCCATCGATCCCGCGCGACGCTGATCGAACCGATTGAACGTGATCGGGCCGGTCTCCGTCAGGCCGTACACGTCGAGGATCACGACTGCGTACCGGTTCTCGAACTCGAGGACCTCATCACGCGGCGCCGCCGCTCCAACCACCACGCGGACGGGATTCTCGGTGTCCTCGGCCGACTCCGGCTGCTTCATCAGGATTCGCAGCATCTCGCCCATCCCGTTGAATGCGGTCACCTGCTCGCGACGGCACTGCTCCCAGAAGCGGCTGGCGGAGAAGCGGCGGTTGATGATGCACCTGGCGCCGGCGACCATCGCGGCGATCGTCGTCATGTACTTGGCGTTGGCGTGAAACAGCGGGAAGACCGAGAGCAGCACGTCGTCCTCGCCGTAGCCGGCGACCTCCGCCGTGCTCTTCCCGAGGTTGATGTTGTGATTGTGCGGGAGGACGACGCCCTTGGGCGGTCCCGTCGTGCCTCCGGTGAACAGGATCGACGCGGGCTGATGCGGGGCAACCTCGACGGTCGCAACCGGCGACGGGTGCGACAGGAATTTGCCGAAGTCGTGCAGAGGCCGATCGCCGTTGGCGGACGGCTGCTCGCCAACGACCACCACGTGCTCGACGGTCGGCGCGTCGCCGAGCCACGGGAGCACGTGCTCCAGAAACACGTCCTCCACGATCACCACGCGCGCCTCGGTGGTGTTCAGGATGTGTGAGATGCCGGGGCCCCGGGCGGCGTCGTGAATCGGGACTTCGATCGCGCCGAGCTTCAGGATCCCGAACCACGCGTAGAGGAACTCGGAGCGGTTGCCCATCATGATCGCGACTCGATCGCCTTGGGCCACCCCGAGGTCCCGGAGCCCGGCAGCGACACGCCCGGCGCGCTCAGCGGACTGCGCATACGTGACGGTGTCGTCGTCGAAGATCGCGAGCACTCGATCGCCGTAGCGTTGCGCCTGCTCGTCGACAAGAGTCGCCAGGTTCATCTCTCGCTCGCCTTCCCTCTCACTCTGACAATCGTTCTGTGTCTAGGTTCTGAGCAGCAGGCACGACGCCAACGGCCCTGCGCCTGCCGATACCGCAACCACCTTGGCTCCCGGCACCTGATGCTCGCCCGCGTCTCCTCGCAATTGGAGGCAGGCCTCGTAGAGGTGGCCGAAGCTGTGTAGCCGACCGCCTGACAGCTGGCCACCGCTGGTCGCCAGCGGCAGCTCTCCGGTCAGGCTGATGCGCTCGCCGCCCTCGACGAACGCGCCGCTCTCTCCATGGCCGCAGAACCGCAGCCCCTCGAGCCAGTACAGGGTCAGGACCGTGAAGCCGTCGTAGAGCTGGGCACAGTCGACGTCGGCCGGAGTGAGGTCGGTCCTCGACCACAGGTGCCCGCCGGCGCTCATCGCCGCCGTAGTCGTCATGTCCTCCCACTGGTCCCATGAGGCGCGGCCGTGCAGAGCGCTCCCGACGGCTTCGAAGTGGATCGCCTTGTTTGGCGTGTCGGGTGCGTGCGCCGCATCGGAGATGACCACCGCGGTCGCGCCGTCGATTGCGATGTCGCAGTCGTACAGGCACAAGGGGTCGCTGATCATCGTCGAGGACAGGTAGTCGTCCAGGGTTAGCTCGCTCGTCAGCACCGCCTTGGGATTCAGGGCCGCGTTGCGCCGGGCGTTCAGGCTGATCTGTGCGATCTGCTCGCGGGTGGTGCCGTACTCGTGCATGTGGCGCCGGGCGTACAGCGCCATCCAGTTCGGCCCTGAGAAGGCGCCGAACGGAAGGATCCACTGCATGTTGCCGGTGACGCCGTCAGCGTCGGTAGCGACCCTCTGCGTGTTCGTGCGCCAGGCAGTGGCCTCGTTCAGGGCGCGGTAAACGAGCACGTGCTTGCACATCCCGGACGCCACCGCCATGCACCCGTGGATCACGGCGGCGAGCATGCCCGGCGTCTCGGGGCCGGCCGAGTACCAGTTGGTGTCCAGGCGCAGCGCATCGATCACCGCGTGCACGCCGGGACCTGACGATCCCGGGCTGCTGGGCGCCAGGCCCTCGGCACGCGTGACCGCTCCGGGCCAGGAGAACACGCCGTCAATGTCCTTGGGCTCGAGGCCGGCGTCGGCGATGGCCTCGATGCACGCGTCAAGCGTCAGTGCCATCACGCCGCGTGTAACGCGGCGGCCCACTTCCGACTGGCCGATGCCGGAGATGATGCAGCGTTCTTCGAAGCCGCCGGCCATCGTCATGCCGGCCTGAACACGGGGGCGTACGCGTCGCCCTGCCGGCGGAACTCCACCTGCACCGGCATCTCGATCGCCACCTGATCCGGGCTGCAGCCAACCACGTTTGTCATCAGGCGCAGGTCGGACTGCTCATCGAGCTGGACGATGGCGATCACGTACGGAACCTCGATGCCGGGTGACCACGGGCGCTCGTTGATCGTGTACGTGTAGACGCGGCCGCGTCCGCTGACCGCGCGAGGATGGACGTTCTCGCTCAGGCACCGAGGGCAGCGGGGCGTGGGCGGGTGGATGTAGTAGCCGCAGTCATCGCAGCGCGCGATCAGCAGCTCGCCGTCTTGTCCGCCCGTCCAGAACGCGCGGTTGTCATCGTTGATTTGCGGGATCGGCCACATACGTCGGAAGTACTCAGAACAATTTGACTTGAATTCGGCTCAGCAGCCTACCAGACGCGTAGAAGGATGCAACTCCTGCTAACTTGCGGACCTGATTCGAAGCGAATACGGTTCAGCAGTCGCCGTCGCGAGAAAGGCTCGCGTCGGCTGTCGGATCCGTTTACGACGCCTGGTTGGTCCGAGGAGAGAGATTGGGCACAGAAGGCGCTGCGCACACTCCCCGAGCGGGGAAT
>DASYFZ010000378.1:0-6341 GCA_036000295.1 Solirubrobacteraceae bacterium | reverse complement strand
GCCGCCCAGCGGCAGGTCCGCGACCGCGGCCTTCGAGGTCATCGCGCGCGACAGGCGCAGGACGTCGCGCAGCGCGGCCCGCGAATCCTCGTATGCCCACATGCGGCAGCCCCCGAGTGCGGGGCCGCGGACGGTCGAATGTACAGCGACGAATGTGAACAGGCCCGAGCGCCGGCCGCGGCGGACCAGGACCTCTTCGTGGTCTAGAGGCTCGAGGTAGCGGTTGATTGATCCAGCGTACTGCCGGGGTCTCAAGCGCCGTTGCCGGTGCTGGACGTGGTCGGCGTCGAAGCGCTCGACGCCGATGGGACGATCGTGGCGGGCCCGGTGGTCGGAGCGCCGGAGCTCGTCGTGCCCGTCGAGCTCGTCGACGTCGTCGGCGGGGTCCCGTTGCCGGTCGTGGTCGCCGTCGTGCCCGACTGGTCCAGCGCCGTCGACGAATCGGTCGTCGACGTGGTGGTCGTCGACTTACCGTTGGTCGTGCCGGTCTGGTCCGAGGAGCCGCCCGACGTCCCGGTGCCGTCGGTGCTCGACGACGTACCGGAGCCGTCGGTGGTGCCCGTGGCGGTGGTAGAAGGCGATTGCGCCGGGTCTGTGATGTGGCCCGCGGTCGTCTGCTGGTGATGACGTGCCTGCTTGTGCTTGACGGGCAGCGTGACGGTGGACGTCTGTCGCGCCGGAACGACCACGGCTTGCTGTGTGGATGACGTTGCCGGCGTTGACTGAGTCGAAGCCTCAGTCTGCTCGGGCTGCACGCTGGACGCCGCCGGTGCTGTCACGGCCGGATGCGTATGCCGCACGTGGTGCGCAGGTGGCACGATCGACGACTGGATCTCAACAGCTCCTCCCGCGGTCACCGCGGCTGCGGCGATCAGCGTCGCGATGTGGCCGGCTCCGGTGGCGAAGAGGCCCACCGAAGCCATCGCGCCGCCGGTCCCGGCCGCGCCGCCTGCGGCGATCGCGCCACTGCTCGCCGCGCCACCGGCTCCGCCGCCGACGCCGAGGACCTTGGCGATCACGCCCATCGGCCCGACGGTCGGCGCGAGCGCGGCGAACCGGCGGCTGACGCCGCGCAGCTCACCGTGGAAGTGCCGGCACTGGGTGCAGTCGCGCATGTGGCGGCGAGCCGTGCCGCTGGGCCGTACGCCGCGATCGTGGGCGAGCGTGAGCTGCCCGCGGATGTCCGAGCACGCCGTGTCCCGGGCCTCCAGCGCCTGGGCCAGCGCGATCCTGGCGCGCACGAGCAGCGACTTCACGGCGGGGACCGAGACGCCGAGCGCGTCGGCCATGTCCGCATATGCCATGCCACTGAGCTCACGCATCAAGAGCGCGGACCGTTGCTGCTCGGGCAGGCGGCGCACGTCGATCACCAGCCGTCGTAGCGACTCCCGTTGGTCGGCTGCGGCGATCGGGTCGTCCGCGGGGGCCCGAACGAGCTCCAGCACCTCCGGCGGCGGCGGCGCGGGACGGCGAAGCTCGTCGATGCAGCGGTTGTGTGCGATCCGGTAGAGCCAGGCCCTCAGGACGAGCCGGCCGTGGCTGGCCCGAAGACCCGAGTACGCGCGTACGAACACGTCCTGAAGCGCATCCTCCGCATCCGGGCGCGCGGGCAGCATCTGGCGCGTGTAGGCGAAAAGGCGCTGCCGATACCGATCGTGGATCGCCCGGAAGGCCTCGTCATGCCCAGCCCGGAACAATGCCACCAGCTGCTCGTCAGACCGCAACCGAAGCAACGGCGGCGCGAGTGATACTCGAGTCCGTGGGATTACTGCCGGAGCTTGGAGGGCTGACGCTTCCACTGGGATCCCTTGGCGCTCACTCTAACGCTTGGCCAGGGGGAAAGTTGCTCGTCTGGGTCAGGACAACGACACCATCACGTGCTTGACCTCGGTGTAGTCCTCCAGCGCGTACATGCTCAGGTCCTTGCCGTAGCCCGACTGCTTGAAGCCGCCGTGCGGCATTTCCGAGGCCAGCGGGATGTGGTCGTTGATCCATACGCAGCCGAACTCGAGGGCATTTGCAACGCGCATTGCGCGGCCCACGTCCCGCGTCCAGACCGACGAGGCGAGCCCGTAGGGGGTCCCGTTGGCCCACTTGATGGCCTCCTCCTCGTCGGAGAACTGCTGGACGGTGATCACCGGTCCGAAGATCTCGCGCTGGACCATCTCGTCGTCCTGATGCAGGCCGGTCACGACCGTCGGCTCGAGCCAGAAGCCAGGCTTGTCGGGCTCCTTGCCGCCGGTGGCGATCTCCACGTGGCCGGGCTTGCGCTCGAAGAATCCCTCGACGCGCTCGCGCTGGCGCGCGGAGTTGAGCGGTCCGAGCGTGGTGTCCTCGGAATGCAGGTCACCCATCACCAGCCCGTTGGCCTGCTCGATCAGCCCCGAGACGAAGTCGTCGTGGATCTTCGAGCCGGCCAGCACCCAGGTCGCCGCGGTGCAGTCCTGCCCGGCGTTGTAGTAGCCGGTCCCGGCGATCGTCTCAAGCGCCGTCTCGAGGTCGACGTCGTCGAACACGACCACGGGTGCCTTGCCGCCGAGCTCGAGGTGCACCCGCTTGAGAGTGTCCGCCGCGGCCTTTGCGATCCACTTGCCGGTCTGTACCGATCCCGTCAGCGAGACCATGTTGACGTCGCTGTGGGTGACGAGCGCCTGTCCGGCCGGGTCGCCGTGGCCCGTGATCACGTTGAGCACGCCGTTGGGCGTGACCTCGGCCACGTACTCGGCCAGCTTCAGGGTCGTCAGCGGGGTCGTCTCGGCGGGCTTGAGGACGATCGTGTTGCCCGCCGCGAGCGCCGGGCCGATCTTCCACACGGCCATCATCAGGGGGTAGTTCCACGGCGAGATCTGCCCGATGACGCCGATCGGCTCGCGCCGGATCATCGACGTGTAGCCCCGCGTGTACTCCCCGGCCGTGGGGCCGTGCAGGCAGCGGGCCGCGCCCGCGAAGAAGCGCAGGTTGTCGACCATGAATGGGATCTCGTCGTCGCGGAACGCGGCCAGCGGCTTGCCGGCGTTGTCTGACTCGAGCTCCGCAAGCTCGTCGGCGTGCTCTTCGATCAGGTCCGCCAGCCGGATCAGTGCAAGCGCCCGCTCGCCGGGGGTCGTCTTGGACCAGCCCTCGTAAGCGCTTCGCGCTGCCTTGACCGCGCGATCGACGTCTTCGGGGGTCGACAGCGGTGCGTGGGCGATTGTCTCGCCAGTCGCCGGGTTGACCACCGGCTCGGTCTGTCCGTCGGCAGGGTCGACGTACTCACCGTTGATGAAGTTTTGAAGTGCTGCAGTTGTTGTCGCCATTCCGGCAAACCTACCACTGGCAGGCGGGTCCGTCCGGGCGCATTAGGGGTGCTTGTGTTCGACGCTGCGGCGCCGGATCACAGGCGGCAAGGGGTACCCTCAGCACACAGAATGGATCCTGCGTCGGGCATTGGAATACCGGTTGCGTTCGCGGCCGGGCTGATCTCGTTTCTTTCGCCGTGCGTCCTGCCGCTCGTGCCGGGCTACATCTCGGCGGTGGCCGGCGTGACCCCGGCCGACATCCGCGCAAGTCGTGTGATCGGTCCGAGCCTGGCGTTCGTGGCGAGCTTCTCGGTGATCTTCATCGCGCTCGGGCTGCTCGGCCAGCGGGCGCTGCACGGCGCGCTCACCGGGCCGACCGCGCTGAAGATCTCCGGGGCGGTGATCGTCGCGATGGGCGTGCTGTTCGTGCTGGCGCCGTTCGTGCCCGGCCTCTCACGCGAATGGCACGTGGACAGGCTCATGCAGCGCGCCGGGCGCGGGGGCCCGATCCTGACCGGCATGGCGTTCGCGCTTGCCTGGACGCCGTGCACGGGGCCGACGCTCGGAGCGATCGTCACCGCCACCGGGGTGTCGGGCTCGGCGGCCCACGGCGCGCTGCTGCTGGCGGTCTACTGCGCCGGCCTGGGAGTCCCGTTCCTGATCACCGGGCTGGCGTTCGGCAAGGCCACCGCGGCGCTGACGATCGTAAAGCGGCACTACCCGGTCGTGATCGGCCTGGGTGGGGCGGTGCTGATCGGGATGGGTGTGCTGATCTGGACCGGCGAGTTCACGCAGCTCAACATCACCGTCAACCACTGGCTGCAGACGCTCGGCCTGCCGGACTTCAACTCCGACACGTAGTCAGCGGATCAGCTGCTCGGAGCGGGCCTGGTCGACCATCTGCTGGAGGGTTTCGCGCGCATCGTGGCTGGGGCGCCAGTGCAGCTCGCGCCGCGCCTTGGCGGTGTCCATCAGCACCGGCGTTCGCACGGCCTCGATCCACTGGGCCTCGGCGGGCACGAACGGCAGGCGGGCCACTAGCTCCGCGGCCGCGTCCATGGCGATCTCGGGCATCGGCACGCTGTACCAGCCGAGCGCCGAGGCGAGGTCGGACATCGTCAGCTCGCCCGGTCCCGCGAGGTTGTAGACGCCCGGCTCCCCGCGTCCCAGGACGCCCGCGCGGAGCGCGGTCGCCACATCGTCGTGGTGGACTAGCTGGAAGGGGACGCCCGGGTCCGGGAGCACCGGCTTCAGCGCCGGCATCAGCTCCAGCGCGCGCAGCACCGCGCCCGGCATCTTGTCCGAGAGCTGGATGTAGGGGATGTTCTCCAGCAGCGCGAGCGCGTCGGGCCCGGCGACGATGCAGGGGCGGAAGGCGTACGCGTCCGTCGCAGTGCCCGCGGTTGCTTCGTTCAGCACACCCTCGAGCTTGGCCTTCTGGGCCGAGTAGTAATGGCGCTCGGTGCCGCGTGGTGGGACGTCCTCGGTCAGGCGCTCGGGGTTGTCGGCGTGAAAGCCGTATGCGGCGACCGAGGACGCGTACACGAGCCGCTTGGCCTTTGCGGCGACGGTGGCCTCGAACACGTTGCGCGATCCCTCGATGTTGATGCGCTCAGTTTCTTCGAGGCCCCCCAGGATCAGGAACGCGAGATGCACGACCACGTCGGCGTCTTGCACCAGGCGGTCGACGCTGTCGCGGTCGAGCACGTCACCCTGGCGGTAGCGCGTCTTTCGCAGGCCCGCTTCTTTGGGGTCGAACGGCCGGCGAGCCATCGCGTTGACCGTCTTTACGTCGCGGGAGCGATCGAGGGCGCGCAGCAGCGAGCGCCCGATGTCGCCGGTCGGGCCCGTCACTGCGACGGTCAGCGAGGGCGAGCTCGCTTTGCTATCCGGCACGGCGAGCCAGCTCTCGCTTTGCCGTGCGGCGGAAACGTCGCGCCTTAGCCGCGTTGGCGCGCAGCACCGCCACTCGCGAGCGCGGGAGCTCAAACCCTCCGACGAGCTTGTGAGGCACCAGCACCCAGCCGCCGTCGACGTGGCGGAGGTCGCCCCTGACCTGGAAGTTCTGCTGCCAGGTGAAAGAGTCGCCGTGCTCGTGAGCGGTCAGGCAGGCGAGCCCCGGAGCGAACGGGATCCCCTCGGGCTCGCCGTCGATCTGGATCCAGCGTGCGGCGGCATCGATGCTGACGGGTACCCTCACTGCGAACGGGAACCCGTCGGGCGACACAAGCGACAGTGCCGCCGTCTGGTACTGGGCGCCCAGCTCGTTCAGGCGGTCATCCCAGGCGCTGATGCCGCCGCCCGGGGCGGCATGGAAGCGGTCGGGCTCCTCGGAGTGGCCGGAGCGAACCTCCTCGATGTGGGCGTCGTACAGCGTCGGCTCGGCTGCGATGTCCCCGCGCGGCCACACGTACACGCGCTCGGGACGCACGTGGATGTAGATCCGCGTGTAGTACCAGGACATCATCCGCTTGATCGGGTCCGGCGGCTGCAGGCTCGCGGTGGCCGGAAGCTTCTCGAGCGACTCCCGCTCATATCGCCGGCGATTGGCCTCCAGGTCGCGATCGTCGACGTCGGCGGTGCCCTGGATCAGAACCATCGGAGCATCTTGCAGGCCCGAGCCGGTCGGCTCGGAGAACAGCAGCGACACCAGCGGATTGGCGCGAGCGTCGTTGGCCTTCTTGGGATAGCCCAGGCCGGTCGTGACATCGATGCACGGATCGCCGAGCGAGTAGTACGGCGTCACCGGCCAGGTGATCGGTTGTCCGGCCCGGTTGATCGTCGTCAGCTCGGTGGTGATGAAGCGATCGAAGACTGCCTGGACCTCGTCTGGCAGTGAGGCTGTCATGGCGCGAGCCTACTCGTAGCCGGGCTCGCCGGGGAGCAGGATGCGGGCGGTTTCGCCCTGCATCACCACCCGCGGCTGCACGGGCAGCACCTCGCGGCCCTGTGCGTACTCCATCAGCGCTTGCGCCGATTCGAACGGCGAGATCTGCTCGAGGTGCTTGATCGTGGGGAAGACGAGCAGCAGCTCGCCGCGTCCCGCCGCCTCGAGCGCTTGGC